>DATIMX010000177.1:0-4981 GCA_035474935.1 Geodermatophilus sp.
ATGCCGGCCACCGCCGGGGGCGCCGAGACCGGGGGCGCCGAGACCGTGGGCGCCTCGACGGTGGGCGGTTCCTGCGCCGCCGGGGCGCCGCCCTCCGCCGCGCACCCGGCCAGCAGCAGCACCACCACTCCGACGGGTGTCCGCCCCATGGCGGCACCCTAGGGCGGTCAGGGCTGCCGGTGGCGTGCCGGCAGCCGCGCGAGCACCCGGCCGGCCTCGTACCGGACCTCCAGCTTCACCTGCGGATCGGCCGCCGGGCCCCGCCGCGGCTGGCCGGCCTCCAGGTCGAACGCCGAGCCGTGCCAGGGGCACACCACGCAGGTGCGGCCGCGCACCTCCTCCAGCGTGCCCTCACCCAGCGGGCCCCCCAGGTGCGTGCAGGCACCGACGAAGGCGTCCACCCGCGCCCCCCGGCGGACGACGGCCAGCGGGACGTCGACGCTGCCGCCCTTGCCCGTGCGCAACGCCGGCCGGCCCTCGGGCAGGTCGTCGAGCGGGCCGAGGTCGATCCAGTCCGAGCTCATCGCGCGGGCCGCCGTCGCGGCGTGCGAGGCGCCCGAGGACTGGGCGTAGGACATGTGGCCGCCGATCGCCGCCGACCCGGACGCGATGCCCAGGCCCGCGTAGGACAGCACCCGGCCCAGCCCGCCCCGGCCCCTGGCACGGGCGACCAGCGAGCCGACGTAGAGGCCGAGCGCGACGGTGTTGCCCGCGGCGTGCAGCAGGCCCAGCCGCCGGACCCCGATGCCCTGCTCGGACCAGTCGGCCGCGCCGGACATCGCCGCGGGGACGGCGGCGGCGACGCCGGTGCCGATGAGGACGGTGGCGGCCGGCCGCAGCGGGGGGATCGCGTCGAGCAGGCCGGCCGACGTCCAGCTGCCGACCGGGACCTGCACCAGGACCGGGTGCAGCGGGTGCCCCAGCCACGTGCCGTGCAGCAGGTCCTTGAGGGCCTGCGGCTTGAGCACGGCCTGCACGGCGCGCTGGGCCGGGCCGATCGCCTTGTCGAAGGTCGCTCTGTCTGCGACCCGGTCGAGGATCCCCATGAGGCTCATGACGGCGTCCTACCCCTGTCGACCGCGGACGATGCCGCGCTGACCTGCCGTGATGGCGGACTGCGGGAGGGTCACCGACACGCCGCGGCTGCTACAGGTGGTGATCGACTCCACAGCGGAACTGTCCGCTCTCAGTGGAATAACGACTGGCGTACAGCCGATCCCCAGGGGGAACGTACAGAACGTAGCGGTGCCAGCGGAGGAGACGTCGTGACCTGCCCGTCGTTGTTGACCCGCCGCCCGGCGGTCGGCGACGCCGTGGACAGCGCCGTGGCCCGGCTGCGCGCCGAGGACACGCTGGGCCAGTTCGCCCGCTTCGTCCTCGTCGGTGCCTCCACCACGCTGGTGTACGCGCTGCTGTTCGCCACGCTGGAGCGGCTGGGCTACCTGCCGGCGCACGTGGCGGCCACCGCGGTGTCGACGCTGCTGGCCAACGAGATGCACCGACGGCTGACCTTCCACGCCGGCGAGCGGGTGCACTGGCTCACCGCCCAGCTCGAGGCCGGCGGCGTCACGGTCATCGGCCTGCTGCTCACCAGCACCTCGCTCGGCGTCCTGAACTCGCTGGTCCCCGACGCCAGCGTCGTCACCCAGGTCACGCTCGTCGTCGCGGTGACCGGCCTGGTCGGACTGATGCGCTTCATCGCCCTGCGCTGGCTGTTCCGGCCGCGGGCGACCAGGACCGCCTGACGGTGTCTCCGCGTCGCGTGTGAGCGGCGCCCGGTCCACGCTCGTCGCGTGACGGTCGCGGAACAGCGGCGTCGCCCCGGCCCACCGGAGCGGCGCCGACCCCGGCCGCGGCTAGGTTGACGGGGGTGACCGAGCCGACCACCGCGAGGCGCGCGGGCCTGCGCGCGGTCGCCCGCGGGGTGGGCCGGTGGACGGTCCGGCTGGCCGTCGTCCTGGCCGGCGCGTGGCTCGGCATCCTGCTGCTCGGCCGGGTGTCCGCCCCGATCGGCCCGTTCGACGCCACGGTCGCGTTCCGCCCGTTCGGCGGGGGCGCCGCCCTCGACATCCCCCCGCTCGGGGCGCTGCAGGTCGATGCCTACGACGGGCCGCTGCGGCTGGAGATCGAGCTCAGCCGGGTCGACGAGATCCGGGCGACGCAGCTGGCCACCGACCCCACACGGCTGGACGGCGTCGTCGACCAGGTGAGCGCCGACCTGCGGGACGCCGTCGAGCGGGTGGCGTGGCTGAGCGCGCTGGCCGCCGTCGGCGGGGCGACGGCGACGTCCCTGCTGGTGCTGCGCCGCCGCCGGGAACCGCTGATCGCGCTGGGCCTGTCGACCGCGCTCGTCGCCACGACCGGCGGCGTGGCCGCGGCGACCTGGCGCCCGGAGGCGCTGTCCCAGCCGACCTACACCGGGTTGCTGGTCAACGCCAACAGCCTGATCGGCAGCGCTGAGGACATCGTGGCCAGGTTCGACGCCTACCGCGCCTCGCTCGAGGACCTGGTCTCCAACGTCAGCACGCTGTACTCGACGCTGTCCACGCTGCCCCCGCCGGGCGGCGCCGACGACAGCGTGGCGCTGCTGCACGTCTCCGACCTCCACCTCAACCCCGCCGGTTTCGACCTCGTGCAGCAGGTGGCCACCCAGTTCGACGTGGACGGCGTCCTCGACACCGGGGACATCACCGACTGGGGCAGCCAGCCGGAGAACGGCCTGATCAGCCGGGTCGGCGCGCTCGGTGTCCCCTACGTCTTCATCCGCGGCAACCACGACTCCACGCTCACCGCCGGGCTGGTCGCCGCGCAGCCGAACGCGACCGTGCTGGACGACTCGGCGGTCACGGTCGCCGGGATCGAGGTCGTCGGGACGCCGGACCCCCGCTTCACGCCCGACCCGGGGACGGACGACGGCGCCGAGACGCTGGAGGCGAGCGGCGAGGACCTCGCGGACTTCGCCAGGACGCTGCCGGAGCCGCCGGCGATCGCGATGGTGCACGACCCCGCCCAGGCCCCGCCGCTGGACGGCGTCGTCCCGCTGGTGCTGGCCGGGCACACCCACGAGCGGGAGGTCACCCGGCTCGACGGGGGCACCCTGCTCATGGTCGAGGGCTCGACCGGCGGAGCGGGACTGCGCGCCCTGCAGGGCGAGTTCCCCGAGCCGCTGACCTGCACGGTGCTCTACCTCGACCCGCGGACCGGCGCGCTGACCGCCTACGACGAGATCACCCTCGGCGGGCTGGGACAGACCGAGGTGACCATCGAGCGGGAGGTCGTCCCCGCGGTGCCCCCTGCCGTCGGGGACGGCGCCGGCGGGACCGGCCTCGACGGGAACCCGCCGGCTCCGGCCGCCCCGGCGCCGACACCCGCCCCGGCCCCGGCCTCCCCGACGGGATGACCCGGCCGACCTACCCTCGGCTCATGTCCTCGACGACGTCGCGTGCCGCCCGGCTGGCTGCCGGAGCCCTCGCCGGTGGCCTCACGCTGCTGCCGCTGACCGCCTGCTCGTTCGGCTCGGACACCCTCTCCTGCAGCGCCAGCGAGTGCTCGGTGACGCTGACGGGCAGTGACGCCCAGGTCGAGATCCTCGGGACCACGCTGTCCTTCGGCGGCGTCCAGGACGGCAAGGCCACCCTCAGCGTGGGCAACGCCAGCGTGTCCTGCACCCAGGGCGAGACCGTGAACGCCGGCCCGCTGTCGCTGACCTGCACCACCGTCGAGGCCGACTCGGTGGAGCTGACCGCCTCCCTGGGCTGAGCCCCCGGACGGAGCCCGGACGGTTCTCGTGGCGGGTCGGCCCCGTCCAGAGGCTCGCCTCGAGCCTGCGAGCGGTGCGGAGGACGGGGTCCTCTCTCAGCCGAGGTCGGCGACCTCGACGACCACACGGGCGGGGTCCTCGAGCGCGTACACCCGGAACGGCGCCTCGCCCGTCGTCCCGACGAACGCCACCGAGGTGCCCTCGAAGGTCGCGTCCCAGGCGACCTCGGTGACCATCTGCGTGCCGTTGCCCGGCAGCGGGTCCGGGCCGGCCCACTCCTCGACGCCGGTGTCGAACGGGTAGCCCGCGCCGGTGATCGTCACCTGCAGGACGGCCTCGCCCGCGACCTCGACCGGGTCCCCCGTGCCCTGCGAGTGGGCCTGGTCGACGTAGCGGACGTCCCAGCCCGGCGTGCCGGTACCGCCCAGCTCGAGGACGACCCGGTCGTAGCCGTCCTGCCGGCCGGTGCGGATCTCGCTCACGGTGACCTGGGCGTTGGCCGACGCCTCCCGCGTGGCCGGCTGCGTGTCCCCCTCGAACGGGGGCGCGTCGGCGCTCGTCTCCGCCGCCTCGGCGGTGGTCGGCGCGGCGGGTGCGCTGCTCGGGGAGGACGCCTCACCCGTGCTGGCGGACGGCGACGTGGCGGGGTCGCCGCTGCCGCAGGCGGCCAGCAGGGCGGCGGCGAGCAGCAGGGACGGGCAGACGGCGGCGCGGCGGATCACCCGCTGAGCGTGACACCCGCGAGTCGCTGCACCCGCGAGCACGCCGCCCGTGTCGCACCCCGCCCCGACCCGGCCCGCCGCTCCCCTCCCGTTGATCATGGAGCTGATGCAGACGACACGGGGCGACACGCCGGTCGGGGCGACAACAGGCCCATGATCACCGCCGTCGGGGGCCCCGCCGGTGGACCGCTCGGGAGGGCGTGGCGAGGGACACGGGCCCCCCGCGTCGGGGCGCTGCGCCGAGCATGTAGAGTTCTCGCTGCCCCCGGCGAACACGAGCCCCCATCGTCTAGCGGTCCAGGACGCCGCCCTTTCAAGGCGGTAGCACGGGTTCGAACCCCGTTGGGGGCACGGCAGTACCAGCAAGGCCCTGTAGCGCAGTTGGTTAGCGCGCCGCCCTGTCACGGCGGAGGTCGCGGGTTCGAGTCCCGTCAGGGTCGCTCTCCGGTGGAGACACCGGGAGGGGCAGGTAGCTCAGTCGGTACGAGCGCTCGCCTGA
>DATIMX010000178.1:0-27632 GCA_035474935.1 Geodermatophilus sp.
CCGTCCCAGCCGTCCGCGCCGATCCCGACCACCACGATCGGCGTGCTCACGCGGGCAACTGCCCGCTCGGCCCCGCGGCCTCGGCCAGCAGCCGCTCCCGCAGGTCCTCCGGCAGCCGGTCGACGTAGACCACCCCGTCCAGGTGGTCGACCTCGTGCTGCAGGCAGCGGGCGGCCATCCCGGTCGCCTCGATCGACACCGGCACGCCGTCGGCGTCCACGCCGTCCACCCGGGCCCGGAAGGCGCGCGGCAGCTCGGCGTAGGGGCCGGGCACCGACAGGCAGCCCTCCTCGGTGACCTCCTCGGCCGGCTCCCCCTCGTGCGGCTCCAGAACGGTCAGCTGCGGGTTCACCACGTAGCCGACGACGTCCTCGCCGCGGGCGTCCGGGCAGTCGATGACGAAGACGCGCGCGTCGACGCCGATCTGGTTGGCCGCCAGGCCCACGCCGTCGGCGGCCTCCATCGAGGCGAACATGTCGAGGACCAGCCGGCGGAGGTCCTTGCCGAACCCGGTCACCGGCGCGCACGGCCGATGCAGGACCGGGTTGCTGCCGTAGGTGACGATCGGCCGGGCGACGCCGCTGTAACGGCCGGGCAGGCGCATGACCGTCGATCCTAGGGACGGCGCCGGTTGGCACGATGGGGCGCGTGCTGCTCCCGCGCGACCTGCCCACCGCCGCGGGGCTGGCCCTCGGTGCCGCCGCCGACCTGCTGCTGGCCGATCCGCGCCGGTGGCACCCGGTGGCCGGGTTCGGCCGGGCCGCCGCGGCCCTCGAGCGCGCGCTCTGGCGGGACTCCCGCGCGGCCGGGGCGGCGTACGCCGGGCTGCTGACCGGCGCCGCGACCGGTCTGGGCGTCCTCCTCGACCGGGCCACCCGCGGCCGGCCCGCCGTCCGCACGCTGGTCACCGCGGCCGCCACCTGGGCGGTGCTGGGCGGCACCTCCCTGGGCCGGGCCGGGACGGCGATGGCGCGCACGCTCGACGCCGGGGACCTGCCCGCCGCCCGCGCCCTGCTGCCCACCCTGGCCGGCCGCGACCCCTCCGCGCTCGACGTGCCGGAGCTGGCCCGCGCCACGGTCGAGTCGGTCGCCGAGAACACCTCCGACGCCGCCGTGGCCCCGCTGGTGTGGGGCGCGCTCGCCGGGCTGCCCGGCCTGCTGGGGTACCGCGCGGTCAACACCCTCGACGCGATGGTGGGGCACCGATCGCCGCGGTACGCCCGCTTCGGCTGGGCGGCCGCGCGCACCGACGACGTCGCCAACTGGCCCCCCGCCCGGCTGACCGCCGCGCTCACCGTGGCGACCGCGCCGGTGGCCGGCGGCTCGTCGCGCGGCGCGTGGACGGTGTGGCGGCGCGACGGTGCGGCCCACCCCTCGCCCAACGCCGGTCGGTGCGAGGCGGCGCTGGCCGGTGCCCTGGGCCTGCGGCTGGGCGGGCGCAACCTCTACGGCAGCCGGGTGGAGGACCGTCCGGCGCTCGGCGACGGCCGGACGCCCGCGGCCGCCGACGTCCCGCGCGCCGTGCGGCTCTCCCGCGCGGTGTGGACCACGGCCGCCGCGCTCGCTGCTGCGGCCCGGGCGCTGCCCCGCCGCTGACGGAGCGACGCCGACCGCCCGCGCTCCGCAACCTCCACGCACGGCGCACAGGAACACGCGGGGCGGCGCGGCGGACCAGCCCCGACGGGCGTGCGTGTCGCTCCCGGAGGTCGTACGGTCCCAGAACACGGAGCGGTCGGTGACCCCACGTCACCGGCATACCGCGGAGGTCGAACCCACGGCCGGCGGCGCCCCGGCCGGGCCTGGGCCCGGTGGCACTCCCGTGGAGTCGAGATGACAGCGACCCCTTCTCCCATCCTGGCCCTCAGCACCGCGTCCCCTGCCCGTCCGGCAGCGCCGCCGGCACGCACCCTCTCCGCCCCACGGCGGCTGGCCGGCCGGTACCGCTACGACCGGCGCGCCGGCACGTGGACCTGGTCCCCGGAGATGGCCGCGCTGCTCAACCTCGCCCGCAACGCCGCGCACCCGTGCACCGAGCTGCTGGTCCACTCGCTGCACCCCGGCGACCGGCCCCGGGCCCTCGACGCCATCGCCGCCGCCTGCACCACCGGCACGCCCTTCGCCCTGCGGGTGCGACTGGGCAGCCGGGGCGGGGTGGAGCGCCCCGCCCTCCTCGTCGGCGAACCGGTCGTCGACCCGGCCGGGGCGGTCGACGCGCTCGAGGGCGTGCTCGTCGAGATCCCCCCGGAGCCGCGCCCGCCGGGGTCCCGGCCGGGGGCGGCCGGGACCGAGGACGACCGGGTGCAGGCCCTGGAGACCGAGGTCGCCCAGCTGCGCACCGCGATGAGCAGCCGGGCGGCGATCGAGCAGGCCAAGGGCATCCTCATGCTGCTCACCAGCTGCGGCGAGCAGGTGGCCTTCGACCTGCTCGCCCACATCTCGAGCAACTCCCACCGCAAGGTGCGCGACGTGGCGGTGGCCATCGTCGAGTCCGCCGCCGGACACGCCGGGCTGCCCGAGGACATCCAGGCCCTCATCCGGGACGTCTGCCCGCCCCGCCCGCACCGCTAGAGCGCCCCCGTGCGCCCCGGGAGCCCACCCTCCCCGGGGCGCACGGGATGATGCCGCTGACGCCGGTGCTCGCCGGCGGTCCCCGAGCCGAGAGGGGAACGCGGCGTGCTCTACCTGGTCGTCCGGTTCCTGCTGCGCCCGTTGTTCCACGTCGTGCTGCGCATGCACGTGACGGGGCGGGAGAACGTGCCGGCCACCGGCCCGGTGATCCTGGCCAGCAACCACCTGTCCTTCATCGACAGCATGGTGATCCCCCTGTCGGCGCCGCGCCGCGTGCACTACCTGGCCAAGGCGGAGTACTTCACCGGCACGGGCGTCGGCGGGTGGCTGACCCGGACGCTGTTCACCGGGCTCGGCGCCATGCCGGTGCAGCGGCAGACGTCGCGGGCCGCGCAGGAGGCGCTGGACACCGCGCTGGGCGTGCTGCGCCGCGGTGAGGGCTTCGGCATCTACCCGGAGGGCACCCGCTCGCGCGACGGCCGGCTGGCCCGCGGCAAGACCGGCGTCGCCTGGCTGGCGCTGACCGCCGACTGCCCCGTCGTCCCCGTGGCCGTGCACGGCACGGACCGGGTGCAGCCGGTCGACTCCCGCTGGCCGCGGCCGCACAAGGTGTCGGTCACCTTCGGCGAGCCGCTGACGTTCCCCGAGCAGCGTGGGATGGCCCGCAACGGCCGGGCCCGCCGGGTGGTGACCGACCGGATCATGGAGGCCATCGCCGAGCTCTCCGGCCAGGAGAAGGCCGACTGGGGGCAGCCGCGGGCATGAGCGGCACCGGTCCCCGGCGCCCGGCCTCCGGCGGCGCCCTGCTCGTCGCCGGGACGACGTCCGACGCCGGCAAGTCGGTGGTGACCGCCGGCATCTGCCGCTGGCTGGTGCGCCAGGGGGTGTCGGTCGCCCCGTTCAAGGCGCAGAACATGAGCAACAACTCGATGGTCACCCTCGACGGCGCGGAGATCGGCCGGGCGCAGGTGATGCAGGCCGCCGCGGCCCGCGTCGAGCCCGAGGCGGCGATGAACCCGGTGCTGCTCAAGCCCGGGGGCGAGGACTCCAGCCAGGTCGTCGTCCTGGGCCGGGCCGTGGCCGACGTGACCGCGCTGTCGTACCGGCCGATGAAGGCCGCGCTGCTGGAACAGGTGCTGGCCAGCCTCGAGGACCTGCGCGCGCGGTTCGACGTCGTCGTCTGCGAGGGCGCGGGCTCCCCCACCGAGATCAACCTGCGCGCCGACGACATCGCGAACATGGGGCTGGCCACCGCCGCCGGGCTGCCCGTGGTCGTCGTCGGCGACATCGACCGGGGCGGGGTCTTCCCGGCGCTCTACGGCACGGTCGCGCTCATGCCGCCGGCCGACCAGCGGCTGGTCGCCGGCTTCCTGGTGAACAAGTTCCGCGGCGACGTCCGCCTGCTCGCGCCCGGGCTGGACCGGCTCACCGCGCTCACCGGCCGCCCGACCCTCGGCGTGCTGCCCTGGCTGGCCGGCGCGGCGGTGGACGTGGAGGACTCCCTCGGCGTCCCGACCGGCGTCTCCTCCGCCGGCCCGCCGCACGGCGAGGAGGTGCTGCGGGTCGCCGTCGCCCGGCTGCCGCGGCTGTCCAACTTCACCGACCTCGACGCGCTGGCCGCCGAGCCGGGGGTGCTGGTCCGCTACGCGACCACCCCCGAGGAGCTGGCCGACGCCGACCTGGTCGTGCTGCCCGGCACCCGCGCCACGGTCGCCGACCTGGGCTGGCTGCGCGCCACCGGCCTGGCCGACGCCGTCGTCCGGCACGCCGCCGCCGGCCGGGCGGTGCTCGGCGTCTGCGGCGGTCACCAGATGCTGGCCCGGACGATCACCGACGACGTCGAGTCCCGGGCCGGCACGGTCCCCGGGCTCGGGCTGCTGCCGGCCGACGTCCGCTTCGCGCCGGAGAAGACCCTCGGCCGGCCGGCCGGGACGGCGTTGGGCCGGCCGGTGCGCGGCTACGAGATCCACCACGGGGTGGTCACCGTGGACTGGCTCTCCCACGACCTGCCCGCCGAGCCCTTCCTCGACGGCGCCCGCGCCGGGTCGGTCTTCGGCACCACCTGGCACGGGGCGCTGGAGGTCGACGGCTTCCGGCGGGCGTTCCTCGCCGAGGTCGCCCGGGTGGCCGGACGGCGGTTCGTGGCGGCGCCGGACACCGACTTCGCCGCGGTCCGCGAGCGGCGGCTGGACGCCCTCGGCGACCTGGTCGCCGAGCACGCCGACACCGACGCGCTGTGGCGGCTGCTCGAGGACGGCGTCCCCGACGGCCTGCCGGTGCTCCCGCCCGGGGGACGCGCTCGGCCCGCGGTGAGGCCGGCCGACGGGGGTGCCGGAGGCGGTTGACCCGTCTCTCCGGCCGGATGGAGACTTGCCGCCTCGTGGAGGGAGCCCGGCGATGTCGTGGAACCTCAAGGGCAGCTACGCGGAGACCTGCTCCTGCGAGCTCATGTGCCCCTGCAACCTCTCGTTCGACCACGGCGCCACGTACGACTACTGCCGCGCGACCCTGGCCTTCAACATCCGCGAGGGCGAGGTCGACGGCGTCGACGTCCGGGGCCGCCGCGTCGTGGCGATCATCGACACCCCGAAGGTCATGACCGACGGCAACTGGCGGCTCGGGATGTTCGTCGACGACCAGGCCACCGACGAGCAGTTCGACAAGCTGGTCCAGGTCTTCGGCGGGCAGCTCGGCGGCCCGATGGCGGCACTGGGTCCGCTCGTCGGCGAGGTCGTCGGCGTCGAGCGGGCGGCGATCGAGATGCGCGACGACGGTCTGCTGCACAGCGTGCGCGTAGGTGACGTGATCGACTTCGAGGTCGAGGACATCGTGCCGTTCGGGTCGGAGACCGGTCGGCCCGTCCGGTTCGACGGCGGGGCCCACCCGGTCGCGCCCGACCTGACGATGGCCGAGGCACGGCGCTCGCGGATCAACGCCTTCGGCATCGAGTACGAGGGCAAGACCGGTGTCTCGACCGCCGAGTTCTCCTGGGCAGCCTGACGCGGTGCGCGCCCCGGCGCAGGGACGCGCTCGTGCCGGAGACCTCGGGCCTGCCTTCGCCGCGGTGCGGGTCCGGCTGGGGCTGGTCCTCGTCCTGTTCGCCCTCGCCGCCGTCGGGTGGTGGTGGAGCGCCGACCGGATGCGCGGCATGGACGACGGGCCGTGGAGCAGCCTCGGCGCACTGGGCTGGTTCCTCGGCGTCTGGGTCGTGATGATGGCCGCGATGATGTTCCCGTCGGTCGCGCCGACGGTCGCCCTGTACGCCCGCATGACCAGGAAGCGCGCTCCGCTCCTGCCGCTGCTGTTCACGGCGGGCTACCTGCTCGTGTGGACCGGCGCGGGCGTGGTCGCGTTCCTGATCGGGTCCGCCGTGGCCCGGGTCTCCGGGGACGTGTTCGCCTGGGACCGGGCAGGCCGGTGGGTCGCGGGCGCGACGCTCCTGGTCGCGTCCGTCTACGAGCTGACCCCGCTCAAGGACGTCTGCCTCGGCAGGTGCCGCAGCCCGTTGGGCTTCCTGCTCGGCTCCTGGCGGGACGGCCCGTCGGGCGCGGTGCGGATGGGCGCGAAGCACGGTGCCTGGTGCGTCGGCTGCTGCTGGGCGCTGATGGCGTCGCTGTTCGCGCTGGGCGTCATGAGTCTCGCCTGGATGGCCTTCGTCGCCGGTCTGATCGCCGTCGAGAAGACCGTCCCGTGGCGCCGGGTGGCCACCTACGGGACGGCGGCACTGCTGCTCGCCCTCGGCGTGCTCCTGCTCGCCGCGCCCGGCGCCGTCCCCGGCCTCAGCATCCCGGACAGCGGTCCGATGGACGGGATGGAGCCGATGGGCTCCTGACCCGTCCCCTGCTCGGCCGCGCTCAACCCTCGGTGAGCCGGGCGCGCACGTCGTCCGGCCAGGGCGCGGCCACGCCGCCCGAGGCGCACACGTAGGTGGTGCGGACGACGCAGCAGACCTGCTCGCCGACGCGGACGGTGAACCGGACCGTCACGCTGGTGCGGCCGACCCGCTCGGTCTCGGCGTCCACCGTGACGGTGTCGCCCCACCGCGCCGACGACGTCCACTCCAGGGAGCTGGCCTTGACCAGCGGGTCGATGCCGCGGGCGACCAGGTCCTCCCAGGGCAGGCCGTGCGCCGTCCACCAGTCGTAGGAGGCCTCGTCGGTCCAGGTCAGGTAGTGGGCGTTGAAGACGACGCCCTGCTGGTCGCACTCGACGTACCGGACCGGGGAGCTCCACTGTGCGGGCACGGGGTCGCACGCTAGCCGGGCTACCGTGCACCCGTGGACACCGCTCCCGACGTCCTGGCGGCGTACCGACCGCCCTCCCAGCTGGTGCAGGACAAGGTCGTCGACCACCTGGACCGGCACTGCCGGGCCTTCATCGCCCTCTCGCCGTTCGCCACGCTGGCCACGGCCGCTCCCGACGGCTGGCCGGACGCCTCCCCGCGGGGCGGTGACCCGGGGTTCGCGAGGGTCCTCGACGAGCGGACCCTCGCCCTCCCGGACCGGCAGGGCAACAACCGGGTGGACAGCCTCCGCAACACCGTGGGCAACCCGCGCGCCGCCCTGCTGTTCTTCGTGCCCGGGTTCGAGGAGACCCTCAAGGTCTTCGGGACGACGACCCTCGTCGGCCCGGACGACCTCGGCGTGGACCTGACCGAGTTCGGCCGCCCGCCGCGGTCGGTGCTGGTGCTGACCGTCGAGCGGGCGTACTTCCAGTGCGGCAAGGCGGTCATGCGCTCGGGGCTGTGGGACGCCGACCGGCAGGTCGAGCGCTCGACCTTCCCGCCGCTGGGCGAGGTGCTGCGCGACCACTGCGGGCTGAGCACGCCACTGCCCGGACAGGAGGAGATGCGCGCCGAGCTGGCGCAGGAGCTCTGACGGAGGACCTCCCTGCCCCCCACCCGTCGCAGTAGAAGGACCCCGTCCGCCCCAGCCCTCGCAAGCTCGGGCCGGGACCCGGAACGGGGCCGGGGCACCTGCAGGGAGGCCGGGACCCGTCGGTGCCCGGGCCTATCGTCCGCGCATGGCCACCGACGTCCAGATCGTGATCGACTGCGCCGACCCGCACGGGTTGGCCGACTGGTGGGCCGAGGTCCTCGGGTGGCAGGTCGAACCGCAGGACGGGGCGTTCATCCGCCGCATGGTCGCGTCGGGCGCGGCGACCGAGGCGGACACCACCACGCACCGCGGCGCGCTGGTCTGGCGCTCGGGCGCGGCGCTGAACTCGCCCGACCCCGGCCGGCCGCGGGTGCTCTTCCAGCAGGTCCCCGAGGCCAAGACGGTCAAGAACCGCGTGCACCTGGACGTGCGCGTGGGCGCGGACCGGCGGGAGGACGAGGTCGCCCGCCTGCTGGCGCTCGGTGCGACCGAGCTGTACCGGGCCTCGCAGGGCCCGTTCGAGTGGGCCACCCTGGCCGACCCCGAGGGCAACGAGTTCTGCGTCGCCTGATGCGGCGACCGGCGACGTCCGCCCTGAGCGGCTCATCCAGCGGCGCGCAACGGCGCGGGGGCATCGCCTGGTCGGGCCACTGGGGCGGCACAGCCATGGCGCAGGTGGCTGCATCGCTGCGCGGGGAACCGCTACTTGACCGCGACGACCATCGAATAGGGGCCGGTCAGGTGCTCGGCGCGTGCATCGCGGAAGCCTGCGTCCCGCATCCACCCCATGCAATCGGCGGGGGTGAAGTCGAAACCGCCCGGTGTCTCGATGAGCATGTTGAGGCTCATCAACAGGCCGAGGGCGTTCGATGACCGATCGTCGTCGATCATCATCTCGTACACGATGAGCGAGCCGCCGTCCGGTAGGGCGTCGTACGCCTTCGCGAGCAGTGACCGTTTCTCCTCCAGGTTCCAGTCGTGGAGGATGTGCCCCATGACCAGCACGTCCACGGACGGCAGGGCGTCGGTGAAGAAGTCACCGGGCACGAAGGTGAGCCGCTCGCTGACCTGGTTCTGGTGGGCGTAGTCCTCGAAGACGGGCGCGAGCGGAGGCAGGTCGAAGCCGTATCCGGTCAGGTGCGGATGAGCCAGGGCGATCTGGACGGCGGTGTCGCCCTGCGCGGTACCGATGTCGGCGAACGTCGCCACGTCGACCCAGGGGAACCGCTCGGCGATCTCCAGGTTGGCTCCGCGGCTGGTCCCGGTCATCGCAGCGGCGAACTGCTCCAGGCGCTCGGGGTCGGCATACAGTTCCTCGAAGAGCGGTGTGCCACCGTGCTTGGTCTCGTTCTGCGGCTCGCCGGTGCGCAGCGCCTCGGTCAGGTCGCTCCAGAAGCGGTACAGCCGTGCGTTCGCCATCTCCAGGATGCCGCCGATGTAGGACGGCTTGTGCTTGTCGAGGAACGCGTCGGTAACGGCTGTGTTGCGGTAGACCCCGTCGGTGCGGTGCAGGAAGCCGAGGGCCACCAGGGCGTCCAGGAAGTCCCGGGCCGACCGCGGGTGCAGCTCGAGCCGCGCACGCAGTGACTCCAGATCCTGCGGATGGCCTGCGAGGTGGGTGAACAGTTCCAACTCCACCGCGCTCAGCAGGGTCTTCGACGCCCAGAACCCGGTCCCGACCTGCAGGATCGATTCGGGCGAGACCTCGGTGACGTCGGCCGGGGTGGGCTGTGCACCCGCCGCCGTCGAGGTCGTCGTCCCGCTCATGAGCACCCCTCCATCCTCGATGGGTCATGGTCGACCCGGTAGCGGTCGACACCGCCCCGAGCGGCCGGGGACGTCGACGACCGCCGGTGACCGGTCCCGCTCGGAGCCGACCGGCTCGAGTCAGCGTCCTGCGCGTCCATGCCCCCCAGCCTCCGCCGAGGTGCGGCGACGCTTGGTGACGGCGGCACTCTCACAGCCCGGCGTCACCCGATCGTCACCGCTGCGTTTCTGGTCCGGTGGGCGACCGAGCTGCGGCGGGCGTTCCTCGGGCCGGACGTCGCCCGACCGCCGGTCGATCGAGGTCCCCCGCACGGAGGACCTCCACGGGCGGCTACCGGTCCGAGGCCTGCTTCGAGTCCGCCGTCGTCGCGGCGTCGTCCGGGGGGAAGATCCGCACGGTGCCGAACTGGCCGTCGTAGCCCGGCTCGACGTCCACCTCGCCGGCGCGCACCCGGCCGATGCCCTCGGCCACGCGCGCCCCGGCGGAGGCCTCGACGTCGGCGAGGGGTGCCTCGGTGAGCACCGACAGCTCGTCGCCGAAGGCCTCGAGCAGCCGGCCACGCGCCGCGGTCACCCGCTTGGCGGCCGGCCGGACGCCCAGCGCCGCGGCCAGCACCTCGTCCAGCGGCACCAGCGACCGGAACCCCGGCGCCCCGTCCGGCCGCGCACCGACCGGGCGGTCGGCGAGTTCCTCGACGCGCGACAGGACCCCGACGGTGACCGGCTTGCCGCACACGGGACACCGCCCACCGGCGGCTGCCCGCTGCGCCGGTGTCATCCGGACGCCGTGCTCGCGGTGGCCGTCGAGGTGGTACTTGCCCTCGGCCGGGTAGAACTCGACGGTGTCGGCCAGCCGGGTCACCGCGGCCGCGCGTTCCCCGACGCGGTCGGGGGCGCCGGTGCGGAAGGCCTCGCGGATGCCGGGGTAGGACAGCTCGCCCTCCAGGCGAGTGGCCTCGCGGGCGATCGTGCGTGGCCCGTGGGCGTCGGAGCTGGACAGCAGCGCCACGGCGTCCAGGGAGCTCACCCGCCAGCACATCGCCGGATCGGCGGACAGGCCCGTCTCGGCCGCGAGGACCTGCGGGGTCAGGTCCCCGAAGCACTCGGCGAGGGAGTCGAAGCCGGATCTCGACCCCAGCGCCCCGAACCACGGCGTCCAGACGTGGGCGGGCACGACGAGCGCGGTCGGCTCCACCGCGAGGACCAGCTCGGCGACGGCCTGCGCGCTCAGCTGCAGCGTCGGGCGCCCGTCGACGGTGAGGTCGGCACCCCGCTGCGCCAGGGCGCCGCTGAGAGCCGCCGCGGCCTGCATGGTCGGCAGCATCACGAGGACGTGGATCCGTCGCGCCCGACCCGCCTGGCGGTAGACGCAGGAGACCTCGACGCTCAGGAGGAACCGGGTGGCGTCGTCCCGGGCGGCCTCGTGGCGGACGTACAGGCCCTCCTCCGCGGCCGGCACGAGCTGGGTGCTCAGCTCCTCGAACCACGCGGGATGGGTGAAGTCGCCGGTGCCCATGACGCGCACGCCCTTCTCCCGCGCGGTCGTGTCGAGAACCGGCAGCGTGAGGTTCCGGGACGTCGCGTAGGCGAAGCGGGAGTGCATGTGCAGGTCGGCGTAGTACACCGGCGCGGACGACGGGGCCACGCAGCCCACCTACCCCGTCAGGCCACGGGGTCCTCGCTCAGCCGACGCGCAGGTCGCGGGCGAGTCTCCGGTAGGCGACGGCGCGTTCGGCGAGCGCCCGCCGACGCCCGTGCCGGCTGCGCCGGTCGGTCCCCAGGTAGCGGGCGTCCTCCACGAGTTGGAAGGCGGCGAGCACGCTCGCCTTCACCTCGCGCCCCCGCGGCTGGGCGGGGGGAATCGGCTCGGCCGAGGTCATGGCGACCCCCTCTCCCGGGGACGCCTCTGCACAACCCCCGTGCGGACATCGTGCCCTGACCTCGGCGGTTCCAACCGTGCTCGTGTCCGATCGACACCTGTGTGTCACACGGAACACCCCGCACGCACCACCCACCCCACCCGTGTCACCCGTACCGTGCCCGGCATGGCCGGACCCTCCCTGCCCCGGGTGCTCACGTCGCTGCTCCGCACGGTGCTGCGGCCCGCCCCACCCTCGTCGGCGGGCCCCCGACGGGAGGCGCCGGCCGGGGGTGGCGTGCGCGACCTCCCCGGCGGGCTCGACGGCGTCGACCTCGTCCACCGCCCGGAGGACGACGGCGAGCCGGACCCCGGTGAGGTCGTCTGGGCGTGGGTGCCCTACGACGAGGGCGACGGCCGCGGCAAGGACCGCCCGGTGCTCGTCGTCGGCCGCCGCGGCGCGGACCTGGTCGGCCTGATGCTCTCCAGCCAGGACCACGACCGGGACGCCGCCGACGAGGCCCGGCACGGCCGCACGTGGATGGACGTCGGCCGCGGCGGCTGGGACCCGCGCGGGCGGCCCAGCGAGGTGCGCCTGGACCGCCTGCTGCTCCTGCCGCCCGGCTCGGCCCGCCGGGAGGGCGCGGCGATCGGGCGGGCGGTCTTCGACCGGGTGGTCGCCGAGCTGCGCCGCGTGCAGGGCGGGTGACGCCGGTCAGGTCACGCCGGTCCCCCGCGACGGGACGGTCCTCAGAACGGGACCTGCTGGGCCAGCAGCCCCTCCCCGGTGCCACGGCCCGAGAGGATGCGGCAGAACTCCACCGCGTCCACCTCCAGCTCGGGACCGCCCCTGCCCGTCGTCCACGTGCCGCCGGCCGGCCCGGTCAGCCGCAGCCGGTGCGGCGACCCGTGCCGCTCCGCCCACTCGGCCACGACGTCGGCGACCAGGACGCCGTCGTGCTCCGGTGTGAGCAGCAGGTCGCGGCCGGTGGCGCGGGCGATGTCGATCCGGTGCATCCAGGTGTCCCGGGTCAGGACCACGTCGAAGAGGTAGGCGAAGGACCAGCGCTCGGTCCGGTCGCCGACGACCTCCTCCTCGGGCATCGTCACCCGCCCGATCGCGCGGGACAGGCGGCGCCGCCCGCGCACCGCCCGGGGAGCGACGGAGGCGACTCGGTCCACCAGTTCCTCCGGGGACAGCCGCGCCTCCCGGCGCACCTGGTGCGCGGTCAGGGCGTCGACGCCGCCGCCGGCCCGCGCGGTGGCCACGTTCTGTGCGACGAACTGGCGCACCGTGGCGACCATCTCGGCCATGCCGAGCACGTGGCCGGCCATGGCGCGGACGTCCCAGGCGGGGCAGTCGGTCGGCCGGCGCCACTCCTCGGGCCCGAGGGCGCGCAGCTGCACGGCGAAGCGGTCGTACTCGGTGGCGGCCAGCCGGAGCGCGGTGTCGCGGTCGATGCGGGGCCGGCGGGCGGCGGTGCGGGCGGTGCTGCGGTCGGTGGTCGGTGCGGTCATGACGGTGCCTCTCGGCAGGGTGGGTGGGATCAACCGGGCGGGGCCGCCCGGAGGTGGGGGGCAGCCGGATCGCCGTGGTGAGCGAGCCACATCGCCACCACGTCGGTCAGGGTCGAGGTGAAGGTGCCGGTCTCGAACGGCTCACCGGGAGCGTTGGCCAGCTGCTGCGTGATCACGCCGTTCACGACCACCGTGAGGGTCCGGAACGCGCGGTCGAGGTCGATGTCGGGCCGGAGGAGCCCGCGGTCGCGCAGCTGCCCCAGGAACGCGCGGGTGAACTCCGCCAGCTCGACGGCCGGGGAGTACGCCCGCGCCGTCGGCACGAAACCCGGCACGGGGCGCCAGAACATCAGCGGGGCACAGGCCGGGTGCTCGACGGCCCACCGCACGAAGACCTCCTGGTGGGCGAGCAGGTCGGCGGCCGGACTCGGGTGGGGTCCCTCGGCGTGGACCGAGCGCACGGTGGCCAGCAGCTCGCGCCACCCCCGCTCGAAGAGCGCGTCGTACAGGGCGTTCTTGCCGTCGAAGTAGACGTAGAGCGACGGAGGCCGGATGCCCATGCGCCGGGCCACCTCGCCGAGCGTCAACCCGACGACGCCCTGCTCGGCCATGACCTCGACGGCGACGTCGAGCACCTGCTCGATCGTCTCCTGACGGCGCCGCTGCCGACGGTCCGGACGCGTGGCCCCGGTCACGTCCGGAGTGTCCACCTAATCCTCTTAGGAGGTCAACATGCCCATAGGCGGAGCACGCCCTCCCCGTCGGCCGATCAGGCTCCGACCGGCGCCGTGACATCGGCTCCGTGGAGTCGGCGCTTCGCGACGGCGATGGGCACCTGGCCGACCAGCGCCGGCAGCACCCACCACACCGGGTTCCCCGTGGAGGCCACCAGCAGCCCGGTCACCAGAGCTATGTAGGAGCCGCCCAGCAGGTGCGGCTGCAGGGTGCGCCAGCGGGGCCAGTCCTGCCGCCGGGCCAGCGCACCGGCGACCGCGAGCGCCTGCGTGGCCACGGCCACCGGGAGCAGCCAGCCCAGTCCGGGCGCCGACACCGCCAGGACCGCGCCGCTTCCCGCGACACCGGCGACCGCGGCCTGGTAGGCGCTGGCCGGGCCCCGCGCCCACGCCCCCGCCAGGCGGGCGACGAGCCAGACCGGTCCGAGCAGCAGGCCCGCCGTCCCGGCGGTCACGTGGAGCAGGAGCAGCGGGTTCCCGGCCATGTCCCGACGGTGTCAGCCGGCCCGGCCGGCCGGGCAGTGCCGTCCGTCAGGAGCCCGGTGTGACAGGTGTGAGTCTCACTCGGCGACGGACTCGTCGCGGACCGCCTGCCGCGGGCGCAGGTGGTAGACCCCGGCCTGCGGGCCCAGCGGGGTCAGGTCGTAGCGGTGCACGACCTTGGGGCCGCCGTGCAGGTGCACGTGCGTGACGGTCGGCAGGGGCTCCCCGTGCCGCGCCTCGCGGATCTCCACCCGACCGTCGAGCGGGCCACCGACGAACAGCAGCACCGCGTCCTGCGTGCCGGCGTCCGCGCCGGTCTGGTCCTCGGACAGCTCCCTCACCTCCTCCGACACCCGGTCGAGGGTAGGCGTGCTCGGCGCCCGCGGCACCGGACCGGCGGCCTCGGTCACTCCCCGGTGCGTCGCAGCCAGCGCGCCAGCAGCGGAGCCGAGAGCAGCATCACGAACAGCCGCAGCACCTGGACGGCGAGCACGAAGGTGGCGTCGGCGCCGCCGTCCTGGGCGGTGGCCAGCACCGCGTAGAGCCCGCCGGGCGTGGTGGCGAGGTAGGCGTCCAGCGCGCTGGCCCCGGTGGTGGCGGCGAGCACCGCGCCCAGCCCGGCGCAGGCGGCCACCAGGCCGAGGATCACGGCGAGCGCGAGCGGCAGCGCCCGGCCGACGGTGCGCAGGCTGTCCCGGTCGAAGTTCAGCCCGACCACCAGCCCGATGACCAGGAAGGCCGCGGTCTCCAGCGGCGCCGGGACGTCCGCCCCGCCCGAGAGCCCGCCGAGGTCGAGCCCGGCGGCGACCAGCATCGGCCCGAGCAGCGTCGGCACGGGGATCCGCAGCAGCCGGGCCAGCGGCGCACCGGTCCCCAGGCAGACCGCGGCGAGCAGCAGACCGGCCGGCCACCCGGGTCCGGTGTCAGGCACCGTCGGACCCCCGGAGCCGGGCTCGGCGCCGAACAGGGCAGCTGCCGAGACCGGCATGAGGACGACGATGAGCAGCACCCGCAGGTACTGCAGGACGGCGACCATCCGGTCGTCGGCGCCCAGCTCGCGGGCCATCGCCGTGATGCCCGAGGCGCCCCCGGCGACCATGGCGAACGCCCCGGTCACCGGGCTGACGCCGGGCTGCAGGCGCATGAGCAGCCCGGCCAGCACGCTGAGCAGCAGGGTGCCGACGGTGACCAGCAGGACCGGCAGCCAGTCGCGGCCGATGGCCTCGAGGGTGCCCAGGTCGACCAGCGCGCCGATCGAGACGCCGATCAGTCCCTGGGCCGCCGTCGTGGCCGGCCGCGGGACGGTGAGCCGGCGGCGTCCGGCCAGGCCGCGCACGAGCCCGGCCACCAGGCCGCCGAACAGCGACGGCGAGGGGAGGTCGAGGACGTCGAGGGCCAGCGTGACGGCGAGGGCGGCGGCGACCACGAGCGCCAGGTCCACCGCCTGCGCCCTCCACCCCCGCTCTGCCACGGCGCCAGTCTCCCGGCCCCCTGCAGCCCCCGCCGCGAGCCTGCGAGCGGTCGGACGGCCCCGTCCAGGGCACCGCTCCGAGCTCGCGCAGGGTTGGGAGGACGGGGTCCTCTTTCAGCCGCCGGTGATGCGGCGCAGCTCGGCGACGTGCGCGTCGAACGCGGCCCGGCCCTCCTTCGTCAACGCCAGGCTGGTGCGCAGCCGGGAGGCGCGGGTGGCCTTGTGCACCCGCACGTAGCCGGCCTCCTCGAGCTGCTTGACGTGCTTGGACAGCACCGAGTCGCTGACCCCCACGGTGTCGCGGACCGCGGCGAAGTCCATCGTGTCGACGGCGGCGAGCAGGCCGCAGACCTGCAGCCGGGGCGGCGGGTGGATGACCGCGTCGAAGCGCGGCGCGACCGCGGTCACAGCCCCTCCCGCAGCTCGGCGACGTAGGCCCGGCCCCACCGGCGGCTGAGCACGGCGACCGCGACGCCGAGGACGGCTCCGGCGACCACCATCGTCCAGTGCTGGTCGAAGCCCTGGGACAGCACGAGGGCCGGCACGAGGACGAGCACCACCAGGCCGCTCCACACCCACATCACCCGGCCCCCCGCGCTGACCCAGACGCCGGTCAGCCGCCGGTAGACGCTGACCAGTGCACCGAGTCCCGCGCCGAACAGGACGAGCGCCGGGAAGGTCACCCAGAGGGAGTCGAAGGCGTAGGACGCCAGGAAGCCGAAGAGGAGCAGCCCCAGCAGGACGTCGTACCACCACGGCTGCAGGACCCGGTCGGCCAGCGCCTCCCGGTCGGCCTGCAGGGCCGCGAGCTGCGCGGCGGCCGCGTCCCGGTCGGCCAGGGATTCGTCCCGCTCGTTCACCGCCGGCCCCGCAGCTCGGCGACGTAGATCCGCGCCCACCACTGGTTCACCAGGACCAGGCCGATCCCGAGCACCGCGCCGGCGACCACCATCGCACCGCGCCAGTGGGACTCGACGACGAAGCCGACCCCCATGACCACCAGGACGACGACGATCCACACCACGACAGCCCGTCGCGTCGGCCCCCGCCGGAACCCGTCCACCCAGAACCCGGTGAGCCGGCGGTAGAGCGCCATCATCCCGCGCAGGCACAGGAGGAAGACGACCAGCGCGGCGAGCGTGATCCAGGTGTTGTGCAGCGAGTAGGAGCTGATGAAGGCGAAGAGGAGCAGGCCGAGCAGCGCGTCGTACCACCACGGTTGCACCGCGCGCGCGGCGAGTGCGTCGCGGTCGGCCTGCAGAGCGGCCAGTTCCGCCGCGGCGGCGTCCCGGTCGAGATCGTCGGTTTCCATGTCGGAAAGACTGCCGGGTCACTTTCCACTTCGTCAAGAGACGGGCCGGGGTGTCACTCACCGGGGGGGTCGTGGTCTGATGACGCGGCCACAGCGACGGCAGTGGAGGAAGCCCGGTGCGACTCCGGCGCGGTCCCGCCACTGTGTGCCGGCCTCGTGCCGGGAAGTCAGGAACTCCCGCCGTCGCCTCCTGCCACCTCCGGGCGTGGACACCCGGGGAGAGGACGCGTGCCGTGCGCGGTCGACCCGCATGACCTATCCCTTCGGTGCCGTCGTGGGCATGGACGACATGCGCCTGGCGCTGCTGCTCAACGCCGTCTCCCCCGCCGTCGGCGGCGTGCTCGTGCGCGGGGAGAAGGGGACGGCGAAGTCGACGACGGTGCGCGCGCTGGCCGCCGTCCTCCCCCCGGTGGACGTCGTCGCCGGGTGCCGGTTCGCCTGCGATCCCGCCGCCCCGGACCCGGCCTGCCCCGACGGCCCGCACGATCCCGGCGCGCCGGGGCTGACTCGGCCGGCGCGGCTGGTCGAGCTGCCGGTGGGCGCCTCGGAGGACCGCGTCGTCGGCTCGCTGGACCTCGAGCGGGCGCTCACCGAGGGCGTCAAGGCCTTCGAGCCCGGGCTGCTGGCCGCCGCGCACCGCGGCGTCCTCTACGTCGACGAGGTCAACCTGCTGCACGACCACCTGGTCGACCTGCTGCTGGACGCCGCCGCGCTGGGCACCGCCTACGTCGAGCGCGAGGGCGTCTCGGTGCGGCACGCGGCGCGGTTCCTGCTGGTCGGGACGATGAACCCCGAGGAGGGCGAGCTGCGCCCCCAGCTGCTCGACCGGTTCGGGCTCACCGTCGAGGTCGCCGCGCCCCGCGACCCGGCCGAGCGCGCCGAGGTCGTGCGCCGCCGGTTCGCGTACGACGCCGACCCGGCCGGGTTCACGGCGTCCTGGGCCGACGAGGAGGCCGGGCTGGCGCGCCGCATCGCCGACGCCCGGACCCGGCTGCCGCACGTCGTCCTCTCCGACGACGCGCTGCGCCAGGTGACCGCCGTCTGCGCCGCCTTCGACGTCGACGGGCTGCGTGCGGACCTGGTCACCGCCCGCGCCGCGATCGCGCACGCCGCCTGGTGCGGCCGCGACGAGGTCACCGAGGACGACGTCCGCGTCGCCGCCCGGCTGGCCCTGCCGCACCGCCGGCGGCGCAACCCGTTCGACGCGCCCGGCCTGGACGACGAGACGCTCGAGCAGGCGCTGGAGGAGTCCCGCCCCGACGAGGACCCGCCCGAGGGCCCCGGCGACGGCGGCGCCCCGCCTCCCCCGCCGCCCGGCCCGTCCGGGGACGGCGGTGCGCAGGAGGCCCCGGGTGCCGACGGCGACACCGGGTCGTCCCCTCCCTCGACGGCGCCCCGCGGCGAGGGCGGCGGCTCCACCGGGGCCGCCCCGGCCCCCGACCGGGCCGCGGTCGCACCCGCCGAGCCGTTCCGCACCCGCCGCCTCGAGGTGCCCGGCGTCGGCGCGGGCGTGTCCGGCCGGCGCTCGCGGGCGCGCGGCGACCGGGGCCGCGTCGTCGGCGCGACCCGCCCGAGCGGCCCGGTCACCCGGCTGCACCTCACCGGCACCGTGCTCGCCGCCGCACCCCACCAGGTCGCCCGCGGACGCACCGGCCAGGGCCTGCGGATCGCCCGCGAGGACCTCCGCCAGGCCGTGCTGGAGGGCCGGGAGGGCAACCTCGTGCTCTTCGTCGTCGACGCCAGCGGCTCGATGGGCGCCCGCTCGCGGATGGCCGCGGTGAAGGGCGCCGTCCTCTCGCTGCTGCTCGACGCCTACCAGCGGCGGGACAAGGTCGGCCTGGTCACCTTCCGCGGTGCCGAGGCCCAGCTGGCGCTGCCGCCGACCTGGTCGGTGGAGGCCGCCGCGGCCCGGCTCACCGCGCTGCCGACCGGCGGGCGCACCCCGCTGGCCGCCGGGCTGCTGCGGGCCCACGAGACGCTGCGGGTGGAGCGGGTCCGCGACCCCCGGCGCCGTCCGCTGCTGGTGGTCGTCACCGACGGGCGGGCCACCGGCGCGCGCGGGTCCACCGCGGTCGCCGACGCACACGCCGCGGCCGGCCTGCTGGCGGCGGAGGGGACGGCGGCCGTCGTCGTCGACTGCGAGTCCGGCCCGGTGCGCCTCGGCCTGGCCGGCGCGCTGGGGACGGCGCTCGGCGCGCAGACCCTCCGCCTGGAGGAGCTGGCCGCCGAGTCGCTGGCCGCCACGGTGCGCTCCGTGCGAGAGGCGGCCTGACGATGCCGCAGGGACAGGTCTCCGTCGTCCCGCAGGACGGCCTGACGACGAGGCAGCGCCGCAACCGGCCGCTGCTCGCCGTCCACACCGGTGAGATGAAGGGCAAGTCCACCGCCGCGTTCGGCATGGCGATGCGCGCGTGGAACCAGGGCTGGTCGATCGCGGTCTACCAGTTCGTCAAGAGCGCCAAGTGGCGGGTCGGCGAGGAGAACGCGCTCACCGCCCTGGGCCGGTTGCACGCCGAGACGGGCGAGGGCGGGCCGGTGGTCTGGCACAAGATGGGCTCGGGCTGGAGCTGGTCGCGCCGGCAGGGCACCGAGGTCGACCACGCCGCGGACGCCGCCGAGGGCTGGGCGCAGATCAAGCGCGACCTGGCCGCCGAGGCGCACCGCTTCTACGTGCTCGACGAGTTCACCTACCCGCTGAAGTGGGGCTGGGTCGACGTCGACGACGTGGTCGAGACGCTGGCCCACCGGCCGGGCACCCAGCACGTCGTCGTCACGGGCCGGGACGCCCCGCCGGCGCTCGTCGCGGCCGCCGACCTGGTCGTGGAGATGACCAAGGTCAAGCACCCGATGGACGCCGGCCAGAAGGGCCAGCGGGGGATCGAGTGGTGAGCGGCGGGGTGGGGCGGGTGACCAGCACCGTCCCGCGCGTCGTCGTCGCCGCGCCGTCGAGCAACGCGGGGAAGACGTCGGTCGCCACCGGGCTGGTCGCCGCCCTGGCCGCCCGCGGGCTGGCCGTGTCGCCGCACAAGGTCGGCCCCGACTACATCGACCCGGGCTACACCGGCCTGGCCGCCGGGCGCCCGGGACGCAACCTCGACCCGGTGCTGGTCGGCGAGGAGCGCGTCGTCCCGCTGTTCCTGCACGGGGCCCGCGGCGCGGACGTCGCCGTCGTCGAGGGGGTCATGGGCCTGTTCGACGGGGCCACGCGGCCGGGGCTGGAGCCGGGGTTCGCCTCCACCGCGCACGTGGCCCGGCTGCTGCGCGCGCCGGTGGTGCTGGTCGTCGACGCGAGCGCGCAGGCGCAGAGCGTCGCCGCCCTCGTGCACGGCTTCGCCACCTACGACCCGACCGTCCGGCTCGGCGGCGTGGTGCTCAACCGGGTCGGCAGCGACCGGCACGAGGAGATCCTCCGCGACGCGCTGGGCGGGTCCGGGGTGCCCGTGCTCGGCGCGGTCCGGCGGCTCGCCGAGCTGGGCACGCCGTCCCGCCACCTCGGGCTGGTGCCCGCCGCCGAGCGGTCGGCCGAGGCGCTGGCGACCGTCGGCCGGCTCGGCGAGGTGGTGGCCGGCGCGGTCGACCTGGACGCCGTCCTGCGGCTGGCCCGCACCGCCCCGGCCCTGGACGCCGTCCCGTGGGACCCCACCGCCGAGGTCTCCCCGGTGGAGGGCCGGCCGCGGATCGCCGTCGCCGGCGGTGCGGCCTTCACCTTCGGCTACGCGGAGAACACCGAGCTGCTCGAGGCCGCCGGCGCCGAGGTGGTGACCGTCGACCCGCTGCGCGACGAGGCGCTGCCCGGGGGCACCGCAGGCCTGGTGGTCGGTGGCGGGTTCCCCGAGGTGCACGCCGCGGACCTCTCGGCGAACGGGACGCTGCGGGCGGACATCGCCGAGCTCGCCGCCCGGGGCGGCCCGGTCGCCGCCGAGTGCGCCGGCCTGCTGTACCTGGCCCGCAGCCTGGACGGCGTCCCGATGTGCGGGGTCCTGCCCACCGACGCGGTCATGTCGCCGCGGCTGACCCTCGGCTACCGCGAGGCCGTCGCGCTCAGCGACTCGGTGCTCGCGCCGGCCGGCACGCGGGTGCGCGGCCACGAGTTCCACCGCACGGTCGCCACCCCGGCCGCCGGGTCCGCGCCGGCCTGGCGGTGGGCGGATGGCGGGCCGGAGGGCTTCGTCTCGGGCGGCGTGCACGCCTCCTACCTGCACCTGAACTGGGCCGGCTCACCGGCCCTGGCCGAGCGGTTCGTGTCCGCCTGCGCGGCGGCGGCCCTCCCGGGAGGGGTACAGCATGCACATCACTGAGGGGTTCCTGCCCGCGACGCAGGCGGTGGGCTGGACGCTGGCCGCAGCACCCTTCGTCGTCCACGGGGCGCGCCAGGTGGTCACCGAGGTGCGCGAGCGCCCGGAGAACACGCTGCTGCTCGGCGCGGCCGGCGCGTTCACCTTCGTGCTCAGCGCGGTGAAGCTGCCGTCGTTCACCGGCAGCTCCAGCCACCCGACGGGCACCGGGGCCGGCGCGGTGCTGTTCCGGCCGCCGGTGATGGCGCTGCTCGGCACGATCGTGCTGCTGTTCCAGGCGCTGCTGCTGGCGCACGGCGGGCTGACCACGCTGGGCGCCAACGCCTTCGCCATGGCGGTGGTCGGGCCGTGGGCCGGCTACGGCGCCTACCGGCTCACCCGGCGCCTGGGCGGCGGGCTCCTGCCGGGGGTGTTCGCCGCGATGGCCGTCGCCGACCTGGCCACCTACGTCACGACGGCCGGACAGCTCGCCCTCGCGCTGCCCGACGCCGAGACCGGCATCCCCGGCGCGTTCGTCAAGTTCCTCTCCGTCTTCGCCCTCACCCAGGTGCCGCTGGCGGTCGGCGAGGGGCTGCTCGGGGTGCTGCTGTTCCGGGTGCTCACCGTCAACGCCCGCCCCGAGCTCGAGCGCCTCGGCCTGCTGGCACCTGCGCCGGGGTCGACCCGGTGACCCGCTCGCGGCTGGTGACCGCGCTGCTGGTCCTCGGCGTCGTCGCGCTGGTCGCGCTGCCGCTCGTGCTGGACGGCGGGACGTCGGAGTTCGCCGGCTCGGACTCGCAGGCCACCGAACTGCTCGAGGCGGAGGGTCGCGAGCCCTGGTTCGAGTCGGTGTTCACTCCCTCGTCCGCGTCCGTGGAGTCCGGGCTGTTCGCGCTGCAGGCGGCGCTCGGCGGCGGGGTGCTCGGCTACGTGCTCGGCCGGCTGCGCGGCCGCCGGCCGGCCGAGCGCTCGCCGTCCGAGCGGCCCCGGGAGGACGGCGGGGCATGACCGGCCTGGCCGTCGACGACGCCGCCTGGGCCAGCGCCTGGCGCCGCCGCTCCCCCGCCGACAAGCTGCTGCTCTGCGGCGGCCTGGTCGTGTGCGCGCTGGCGCTGCCGGCCTGGCCGGGCAGCGTGCTGGTCGGTCTCACCGCCGTCGTCCTCGCCCTCGGCCCGGCCCGGGTGCCCGCCCGCACCTTCGGGCGGGCCGTGCGCTGGCCGCTGACGTTCATCGCCGTCGGCGCGCTGACCTCGGTGGTCACCGTCGGCACCGACGGCCTGGGCTGGGCGCCGGACGCCGCCGCCCGCGCCGGCTCGCTGACCGGGCACGCGCTCGCCGGCAGCGCCGCGGTGCTGCTGCTGGCCACCACCACGCCGGTGTCGGACCTGCTGCCGGCGCTGCGCGGCCTGCGGGTGCCCGCGGCGGTGGTCGAGGTCGCCGCGGTCACCTACCGGCTGCTGTTCGTGCTGCTCGCCAGCCTGCACACCATCCGCGAGGCGCAGACGGCGCGGATGGGCTACTCGAGCGTCGGTCGCGGCTACCGCTCGTCGGGCGCCCTGGCCGCGGCGGTGCTCACCCGCTCCTGGGACCGCGCCCGCCGGATGCAGGAGGGGCTGGCCGGCCGCGGCATGGAGACCGGCCTGCGGGTGCTGCCCGAGGTGCTGCCGTCGTCCCGCGCGTTCCTCGCCGCGAGCGCCGCCGGGCTGGCGGCGATCGTGGCCGTCGGGGTGGTCGCCGCATGAGTCACCGGACGCTGACCGCCCAGGGGCTGGTCGCCGGCTACGAGCGCGGCCGCCGGGTGCTCGACGGCGCCTCGCTCACCGTGCCGGCCGGGCGGCGGCTGGCGCTGCTCGGGGCCAACGGCTCGGGCAAGACGACCCTGCTGCGCTGCCTGTCAGGGGCGCTGGAGCCGGCGGCGGGCGCGGTCGCCGTCGACGGGAAGCGGCTGCAGCACACCCGCCGCGGCCTGCGCGCGCACCGGCAGGAGGTCCAGCTGGTGCTGCAGGACCCCGACGACCAGCTGTTCAGCGCCTCGGTCGCGCAGGACGTCTCCTTCGGCCCGCTCAACCTGGGCCTGCCCGAGGACGCCGTCCGGGAGCGCGTCGCCGAGGCCCTCGACCTGCTGGGCGTGGCGTCCCTGGCCGACCGGCCCACCCACCAGCTCTCCTACGGCGAGCGCAAGCGGGTCGCCATCGCCGGGGCGGTGGCGATGCGCCCGTGCGTGCTGCTGCTTGACGAGCCCACCGCCGGGCTCGACCCGTCGGCGGTGGCCGAGGCGCTGGCCGCGCTGGAGCGGCTGCGGACCTCGGGGTCGACCGTCGTCATGAGCACCCACGACGTCGACCTGGCGCTGCGCTGGGCCGACGACGTCGCCGTCGTCGTCGACCGGACGGTGGTGCAGGGCGCCCCGGCCGACCTGCTGGCCGACGACGCGCTGCTCGTCCGGGCCCGCCTCGACCGGCCGTGGGCGCTGACCGTCGGCGCCCGGCTGCGCGCGCTCGGCCTGCTGCCCGACGGCGCCCTGCCCCGCGACGCGGAGGCGCTGCTCGCCGCGCTCCCCGAGGGGGTCACCTCGTGACCGAGCTCGCGAGGTCACGCATGGGCACAGCATCGCCGAGCACGGAGCTGACGAGCGCCAGCGAGGAGGCGACGTGATCGTCGGCGTCGGCGCGCGACCGGGGGTGAGCGCCGCGGAGGTGCTGGCCGCGGTGGACGCCGTCCTGCCCGCCGGCGCGGACGGCGTGCGGCTGGCCACCCTCGAGGCCCGCGCCGCCGAGCCCGGCCTGGTCCAGGCGGCGGCCGCCCGCGGCTGGCCGCTGACCGGGCACCCCGCCGCCGCGCTGGCCGGCGTCCCGGTGCCGTCGCCGTCGGCGCGGGTGACCGCCGCCGTGGGGACGCCGTCGGTCGCCGAGGCCGCGGCGCTGCTGGACGGCGGGACGCTGTTGGTGGGCCGCACAGTGGTCGGCCGGGTCACGGTGGCGGTGGCGGCTTGACCGACCTGCGTCACCACGGGGAGGCCGACCTCGCGCCGGGCCTGGTCGACCTCGCGGTGGACGTCCGCGGTGGGACGCCGCCGCCGTGGCTGCGCGCCCTCCTGCACGCGGCGCTCGACCCGGTGCCCGACGGCGCGCGCGTGCGGGCGGCGCTGCGGGACCGGGGCTTGGTGATGCACCGCGGCGACACCGTCTCCGGGCTCTCCCCCGACCGCCTGCGGGTCGCCGTCCGTGGTCCCGCGACCTCGGTGGCCCTCGCCGCAGACCTCGCTGCCATCCTGGAGCCCGGGACACCGGCGTTCCGGGACCTGTCCCGCCTCCCCGAGGAGATCCGCTGAGCCGCCCCACCGCCCCTGCTCCCTTCCCCGGCACCCTGCTGGGCGAGACGATCGCCGCGGTCGCGCCGAGGGACGCCGCCGCCGAGCGCGCCGCCCGCGACCGCCTGGACCGGATGACCAAGCCACCCGGCTCGCTGGGCGTGCTCGAGGACGTCGCCGCGCAGCTGGCCGGCACCGCGGGCACCTGCCCGCCGCCGCTGCCCACACCGGCCGCGGTCGCGGTCTTCGCCGGCGACCACGGGGTCCACGCGCAGGGCGTCACCCCCTGGCCGCAGGAGGTCACCGCGCAGATGGTGGCCAACTTCGCCCGCGGCGGTGCGGTCGTCAACGCGTTCGCCGCCCAGCTCGGGGCCGACGTCGTGGTGGTGGACGTCGGGGTCGCGACCCCGTACGCGGTCGAGGTCAGCCCCGCGCTGCTGTTCCGCAAGGTCCGGTCCGGCACCGCCGACCTGGCCGTCGGCCCGGCCATGACGCTCGACGAGGCGCGACGGGCGGTCGAGGTCGGCATCGAGGTGGCCACCGAGCTGGCCGCGGACCACGGCTGTCTGGTCACCGGCGACATGGGCATCACCAACACCACGGCGTCGGCGGCGCTGGTCTGCGCGTTCACCGGCGCGACGCCGGCCGCGGCGACCGGGCGCGGTACCGGGGTCGACGACCCGACGCTGGCCCGCAAGGTCGAGGTGGTCGGCCGTGCGGTGGCCCGCGTGCCCGAGCGGCCGTCGACGGCGGAGGCCGCGCTGGCCGCGCTGGCGGAGCTCGGCGGCCTGGAGCATGCCGCGCTCGCCGGGTTCGTGCTGGGTGCCGCTGCCGCGCGGGTGCCGGTGCTGCTGGACGGCGTGATAGCGGGGTCCGCGGCGCTGGTCACGGCCGCGCTGTGCCCGGCGGCGCTGGAGCACGCGCTGGCCGGCCACACCTCGGCCGAGCCGGGGCACGCCCTGGCGCTGCGGGCACTGGGCATGCGCCCGCTGCTCGGCCTGGACCTGCGCCTCGGTGAGGGCACGGGCGCCCTGCTGGCGCTGCCGCTGGTGGCCAGCGCGGCGCGGGCGCTGCGCGAGGTGGCGACGTTCGACTCGGCCGGTGTGACGGAGAAGGCGTGAGTGCCACCCCGGTCGACCCCGCGAGCGGGGTGGTGTACCCGGTCGGGCTGCGGCTGCTGCACCGGAAGGTTGTCGTCGTGGGGGGCGGGCAGGTGGCACACCGCCGCGTCGCCGGGCTGCTGGAGGCCCGCGCGCGGGTCACGGTGGTCAGCCCCGAGGTGACCCCGGCGCTGGAGGCGCTGGTCGGCCCGGGCGCGGTCACCTGGCTGCGCCGCCGCTACGAGCCGGGCGACCTGGACGGCGCCTGGTACGCGGTGGCCGCGACCGACGACCCGGCGGTCAACGAGGCGGTCGCCGAGGAGGCCGAGCAGGCGCGGGTGTTCTGCGCCCGCGCCGACGACCGGTCGGCGTCCAGCGTGTGGACCCCGGCGGTCGGCCGGCAGGGCGACCTCGTCGTGGGCGTGCACGGCGGCGGCGACCCGCAGCGCGCGGTGGGGGTGCGGGACGCCGTCCTGGCCGGGCTGACCGACGGCTCGATCCGCGACCGGGCGGCGCGCGAGGTCCCAGGCGGGCGGCCCGGCTCGGTCGTGCTCGTCGGCGGCGGCCCGGGCGACCCCGGGCTGATCACCGTGCGCGGCCAGCAGGCGGTGTCCCAGGCCGACGTCGTCGTCGCCGACCACCTCGCGCCGCAGTCGCTGCTGGCGTCGCTGCCCGCGGAGGTGGAGGTCATCGACGCCTCGAAGCTGCCGCGCGGCCGGTACATGGCGCAGGAGCAGATCAACACGCTGCTGGTCGAGCACGCCCGGGCGGGCAGGCGGGTGGTGCGGCTCAAGGGCGGCGACCCCTTCGTCTTCGGCCGCGGCATGGAGGAGCTCGAGGCCTGCGTCACCGCCGGGGTGCCGGTCGAGGTGGTGCCCGGGGTGACCTCGGCGATCGGCGTCCCCGGACTGGCCGGCATCCCGGTCACCCACCGCGGGCTGACCCACGAGTTCGTCGTCGTCTCCGGGCACGTGCCGCCGGGTCACCCGCAGTCGCTGGTCGACTGGGAGGCGCTCGGTCGGCTGCGCGGCACGGTCGTCGTCCTCATGGGCGTGGACACCGCCCCGGCGATCGCGGCGGCGCTGGTCGAGCACGGCCGGGCGCCGGAGACGCCGGTGGCCGTCGTCGCCGACGGGTCGACGCCGACCCAGCGCACGGTGCGCACCACCCTGGCCGGACTGGCACAGACCCTGGCCGACCAGGACATCCGCCCGCCGGCCGTCTGGGTGGTCGGCGAGGTCGTGCGGCTCTCCGCGGACCTCGTCCAGCGGCGCTGACGACCGGTCCCGCCGGCGTTCCTGCGGGACCGTCTCGTCGACCGGCTGCGAGCCGCGTCGTCAGGGGCCAGGGGCCGGCTCCACCACCGCTCCCTCGCCCGGCACGCCCCGTTCCCTGAGTCGGGGCTGCCGGGTGCGGGGCGGCCACTCGTGGAAGTGCCGGAAGGTCACGGGCACGCCGCGGGCGACGACCGGGTCCGCGCTGTCCATGACCTGCAGGTGCACGTGCGGCTGGGTCGAGTTGCCGGAGTTGCCGCACCGCGCGATCTCCTGCCCGGCGACGACCTCCTGGCCGGGCGCGACGCGCACCGAGCCCCGCTGCAGGTGCGCCAGGAGGACGAAGGCGCCGCTTCCGAGCAGGTGGACGACCACGTGGTTCCCCGCGACGGCGCCCGCGCCCCGGCGGAGCCGGCCGGCCTGGCCCAGCGCGTACGGGATCAGCGCCAGCTGCGACCGCCGCGCCTCGTGGTCGGGCTCGGCGTCGTGCACGTGGACGACGGTGCCGTCGCCCGGGGCCAGGACGGGCCGGCCGAAGGCGACGAAGCGCTCCGGCGGCTCGGTGCCGACGAAGGTCCGCCAGCTCCGGGTGCCGGCCGTCCGGTGGCGGTCGTCCACGCCGACGAAGTCGATGGCGTAGCGCTCGCCGAACAGGTCGGTCCCGTGGCTCGGGACCCGCCGCGCCGGGCTGTTCTGGACCAGCCACCGCTCCGTGAACGGCAGCGAGATCTCGACCTCCTGGGCTCCTCGATCCCGCGCGGGCAGCTCCCCGGCCACGTCCGGGAACCTAGCGGGCACGGAGTCCGGGACGGGCCCTCCCGGTCGGCGGGCGTTCCCGCGGGAACGCCCGTCGACCCCGATTCAGGCCACGGCGACCAGCCTCCCGGCGTCCCCAGCGTTCCCAGCGTTCCCAGCGTTCTCGGTGGCGAGGCGGCGTTCGAGGTCCCGGTTGGCCAGCAGGACGCCGACGACGTAGGCCAGGTCCATCGGCTCGCCGTTGACGTGCATGGTGTCGGGCAGGTCGGGTCGCTGGTCGGGGAAGAGCAGCCGGGTGATCGACGCGGTCGGTGCCGTCCCGACCGGTGC
>DATIMX010000179.1:0-11100 GCA_035474935.1 Geodermatophilus sp.
CTGATCCTCATCACCCACGACCTGGGCGTGGTCAACGAGGTCGCCGACAACGTGGCGGTCATGTACGCCGGCCGGATCGTCGAGCGCGGCACCGTCGACGACGTCTTCGGCAACCCGGCGCACCCGTACACCGACGGCCTCATGAGCTCGGTCCCGCAGGTGGAGGCCAAGGGCGGCCGGCTGCAGCCGATCGTCGGGCAGCCGCCGAACCTGGCGGCGATCCCCAGCGGCTGCCCGTTCCACCCGCGGTGCTCGCGCCGCCGGCTGGGGGCCGCGGCGGCACCCGGCCGCGAGTGCGCCACCGACATCCCGCCGCTGCGCCTGGTCGTCCCGGGCCGCGAGGCGGCCTGCCACTACAGCGAGGAGGTCCTCGGTGTCTGAACCCACGACCGGCGCATCCACCCCCGGCGAGAAGCTGCTGGAGATCCGGGGCCTGAAGAAGTACTTCCCGTTGACCCAGGGGATCGTCTTCAAGCGGACCATCGGCCACGTCCGGGCCGTGGACGGCGTCGACCTGACCATGCACCGCGGCGAGACCGTGGGCCTGGTCGGCGAGTCCGGCTGCGGGAAGTCCACGGTGTCGAAGCTGCTGGTCGCCCTGGAGAAGCCGACGTCCGGGTCGATCCTCTACAAGGGCCGCGACGTCACGACGATGACCGGCCGCGCGCTCAAGGCCTACCGGCGCGAGGTCCAGATCATCTTCCAGGACCCGTACGCCTCGCTGAACCCGCGGATGACCGTCGGCGACATCGTCGCCGAGGGCTGGTCGGTGCACGCCGACATCGCGCCGAAGAAGGGCCGCCTGCAGCGCACCCAGGAGCTGCTCGACCGGGTCGGGCTCAACCCCGACTACGTCAACCGCTACCCGCACCAGTTCTCCGGCGGCCAGCGGCAGCGCATCGGCATCGCCCGGGCGCTCGCCATGCGGCCGGAGATCATCGTCTGCGACGAGCCGGTCTCCGCGCTCGACGTGTCGGTGCAGGCGCAGGTGGTCAACCTGCTCGAGGACCTGCAGGACGACTTCGGCCTGGCCTACCTCTTCATCGCCCACGACCTGTCGGTCGTGCGGCACCTGTCCGACCGGATCGCGGTCATGTACCTGGGCAGCGTCGTCGAGGAGGGCACCGACGCGCAGGTCTACGGCTCGCCGTCGCACCCCTACACACAGGCGCTGCTGTCGTCGGTGCCGCTGCACGAGCCGCACCTGCGCGGGCAGAAGGACCGGATCCTGCTCCAGGGCGACGTGCCCAGCCCCGCGAACCCGCCGTCGGGCTGCCGGTTCCGCACCCGCTGCTGGAAGGCCCAGGACATCTGCGCCCAGGAGGCGCCGGCGCTCGTCGACCGCGGCCAGGGCCACCCCTCGGCCTGCCACTTCGCCGAGGCCCGCACGGTCGTCCCCGTCGACGCCGAGTGAGGGGATGACACCGTCGTCCTCCCGGACGACGGACGTCCCGCAGTCGATCATGGGGTTGTTGCCGGTGGCCGCGGCGTGCCCGGCCGTGTCGCCTGCTCCAGCCCCATGATCGGCTCGTGGAGGGGGCGCGCGTGACGGCGTCGTCCTCCGCGATCGCGGGCGTTGCAGGATGGAGCGCGTGACGCCCTCCCGCCGCATGCTCCTGGTGCACGCCCACCCCGACGACGAGACGATCAACAACGGCGCCACCATGGCCCGCTACGTCGCCGAGGGTGCCTCGGTCACCCTGCTCACCTGCACCCTGGGTGAGGAGGGCGAGGTGCTCGTCCCCGAGCTGGAGCTGCTGGCCGCCGAGCACGACGACCAGCTCGGCGGGTACCGGATCAGCGAGCTGAGCGCGGCCATGGCGGCCCTCGGGGTCACCGACTGGCGCTTCCTCGGCGGCCCGGGCCGCTACCGCGACTCCGGGATGATGGGGACGCCGGCCAACGACAAGCCCCGCGCCTTCTGGCAGGCCGACCTCGACGAGGCGGTCGCGCACGCCGTCGCCGTCGTCCGCGAGGTCCGGCCGCAGGTCGTCGTCACCTACGACGAGCACGGCGGCTACGGCCACCCCGACCACATCCAGGCCCACCGGGTCGCCATGCGTGCCGTGGACGCCGCCGCCGACCCCGTCTACCGCCCCGACCTCGGCGCGGCCTGGGACGTCGCGAAGGTCTACTGGTGCTGCGTGCCGCGCTCGGTGATGCGGCAGGGCATCGAGGCGATGGCCGCGCTGGGGGAGGCCTCGCCGTTCGAGTCCCTGGGCGAGGTGGACGAGGTGCCGTTCGCCGTCCCCGACGAGCTGGTCGCCGCGGCGGTCGACGGGCGGGCGCACGCCGGGCGCAAGGACGCCGCGATGCGCGCGCACGCCACCCAGATCACCGTCGACGGCCCGTTCTTCGCGCTGTCGAACAACCTGGGCCAGGAGGTCCTCGGCACCGAGTACTACCGGCTGGTGCGCGGCCAGCGGGGTCCGGCGGCGACGCGGGAGGGCTGGGAGGACGACCTGTTCGCCGGTCTGGACGCGTGATCCGGAGGCTCGGGGCGGCCCTGCTGGTCACCGTGCTGGCGGCGTGGCTAGCGCTGGTCGAGGTCTTTTGGCTGCCGCTGCGGGTGTTCGGCGTCCCCGTGCCCGTGTCCGTGGTGGCCGCGGTCGTCGGCAACCTGCTGCTGGTCGGCCTGGCCGCGCGGCTGACCGGCTCCCGTCTCGGCGCGGTGTTGCCCGCCGTGGTGTGGCTGGTCGTCGCGGTGGGCGCGAGCCTGCGCCGTCCCGAGGGCGACCTGCTGCTCATCGGCGGCGGCGTCCTGGGGTTCCTCTCGCTGGCCTTCCTGCTGGCCGGTGTCGTGGCCGCGGCCTTCGCCGTGGGCAAGGTGCTGGCCGCGCCGCGGGCGGGCGCGGACCGGCCGCCCTGACGTCGGACCCGGTCAGGACACCACCGCGTCGACCGGCCGGCCGGCCAGCCAGGACACCAACCGGTCGGCCGGCATGGGGCGGGCGATGTGGTAACCCTGCGCCACGTCGCAGTTCCAGCGACGCAGGGCGTCGAGTGCAGCCTCGTCCTCCACGCCCTCCACCACCATGGTCATCCCGAGGTCCCGGCTCAGCTGCAGGGTGCTGCGCACGATCGCGGCCGCCTTCGCGTCCGTGGTGAGCGAGGAGACGAAGCTGCGGTCGAGCTTGAGCTCGTCGACGGGCAGCGCGCGCAGGTAGGCCAGCGACGAGTAGCCGGTGCCGTAGTCGTCGATCGACAGCCGGACGCCGAGCCGGCGCAGCGCGGCCATCACCTGCTGACTGCGCGCCGCGTCGGCCATGAGGACGTCCTCGGTGATCTCGAGGACGAGTGCGTCCGCGGGGACGCCGTACGTGTCCAGCAGGAGCTGCACCTGTTCCGGCAGCGCGACGTCCTGCAGGTTGGAGACCGACAGGTTGACCGCCATGGACAGCGAGTGCCCGGCCGCGCGCCAGTCGCGCAGGTCCCTGATGGCCCGCTCCAGCACCTGCAGCGCCAGCCGCCGCATGAGCCCTGCCTGCTCGGCCAGCGGCAGGAACGCACCGGGGGCGAGCAGCCCGCGCTCGGGGTGCTGCCAGCGGACGAGCGCCTCGACGCCGGTGACCCGGCCGGTGCGCAGGTCCAGTTTCGGCTGGTAGTGGTTGTCCAGCTGCTCGGTATCCAGCGCCACGCGCAGGTCTTCCAGGGTCTGCAGACGGGTGCGCGAGCCGGTGTCCGCGTCGGGTGCCCACACCTCGAAGCCGTGCCGGCCCCGCTTGGCTCCGTACATGGCGGTGTCGGCCCGGGCCAGCAGGAGGGAGCGGTCACGGCCGTGGTCCGGGCACAGCGAGATGCCGATGCTCGCGTCGACGGTCAGCGACATCCCGTCTAGGACGAACGCCTCGTGCAGCACGTCCCCGATCCGGACGGCCACCTCCCGGGCGCGGGCCTCGTCGGCATCCGGCAGCAGGACGGCGAACTCGTCGCCGCCCATCCGGGCCAGGAGGTCGCCCGGCCCCAGGGCCTGCTCCAGACGTGGACCGACGAGGGACAGCAGGTCGTCGCCGACGGTGTGACCGAAGCTGTCGTTGATCTCCTTGAACCGGTCCAGGTCGATCATCACGACCGCGCACCGGCGGTCGCCGGTGCCGTAGACGGTGCGCTCCAGCTCCTCGGTGAACCGGCGCCGGTTGGCCAGGCCCGTGAGCGGGTCGTGGTGGGCGTCCCGGGCCAGCTGCTGCAGACGCAGCTGCTCGACCTCGCGCAGCGTGGCGGCCTCCACCACCAGGGAGCCCTCCAGGGTGACCTGCCGGACGCCCTCCTGCATCGCCGGGGACCACTGGAGGGGCGACTCGATCGCGCCGGACACGACCAGGCCGAGCAGCCGGTCGCCGGACAGCAGGGGCACGCTGACGTAGGAGCGCAGCTGCAGCGCGGCGACCAGCCGGGGGTCCAACAGGTCGCCGGCCTCGGCGTCCTCGACGAAGACCGGCCGGCGGTCGCGCACGGTCACCCGCCACAGGGGGACGTCGTCGGCCGCGATGCCCACGACGCGCTCGGCGATCACCTGCCGGTGCTCGTCGGACCAGTCCAGGTGCTGGACCGACTGCACGATGCCGTCGTCGTCGACGAGGTAGGCGGCGCTGCGCTCGGTGCCGGTCAGGTCCTGCACGGCGCGGGCGAGGACCTCCGCTGCCTCGTCCACCCCGATGGCCCCGGAGCCGTCGACCAGCATCTGCCGGACGGCGCGGGCCGTGCGCAGCGAGGCCGCGCGGGCCTCATTGGTCCGGGCCTGCTCGATCGCGCTGCCCAGGTGGGCGCCGGCGGCGGCAGCGAGCCGACGGACGTCCTCGGAGAAGGGGCGCAGCCGGGTGCTGTCGAGCGTGAGGACGCCCGAGACGTGCGGCCGGCGGCCCAGCGGGACGGCGAAGGCCGAGGCGATGGAGAACTCGTCTGCCCACCAGCCCGCCAGCAGTTCGGAGTCCCGGTCGGCGGCCAGCGGCTGACCGGTGCGGAGCACCACCTCGGCCAGCTCGAGCGGGACCGGGGCGTTGCGGAACAGCCGCCAGGTCTCGGCGTCGCGACGCCCGTCGGCGTAGCTGGCCATGCGCGGGACCAGGCGGTCGTCCTCGAGCAGGAACACGCACGCGCGCTCCGCCTCGCCGAGTTCGGCCAGCAACTCGCAGGCCGCCGCGAGCAGGTGCTCGGTCGACTCGGCCCGGGCGGCGGTCTCGATCAGTCCGAGCAGCACCTCTGCCTGCGCCAGCCGCCGGGTCTCCGACCGGCGCGTCCAGGCCGCTGACAGCGCACGGGCGATGGCCGGCGCGGCCTGCCCGACACGCTCCCCGGCCGCCGCGGCCGGCTCGACGGTGAGCACCCCGACGACCCGGTCGCCGAACAGCAGCGGCTCGCCGTGGACCGATCGGACGCCGAGCCGCGCGGCGATCCCGGGAGCGATGGCATCGGGGTTCCCGTCCTCCTCCCGCACCGGCCGGCGGTCGTGCACCACGGCCGACATCAGGGGGGAGCCGGCCACCGGCATCGCGTGGTGCAGCACGAGGGGCCCCGAGCCCGGCGTCGTCTGGGCGGACACCGACTGCCGGTAGGCCACGACCGTCTCGGTCGTGGCCTCGTACACCCACACGACGACCCGGGACGCGCCGACCTGCTGCCGCAGGCGGGTCAGGAGACGTTCGACCGCGGTCTCCGCGTCGTACGGGGTCGACGCGCTGGCAGTGAGGAGCCTGGCAACGGACACGTCTCCGGTGTCGGCCGTCGCCGCACCGGTGTTGAGCCGGCCGACCCGCTCTGCCCCCGGCGGGTGACCACGCCGGGGACGGCGTCAGGCCGGTGCGTACCGGTAGTGGTAGCGGTGGTGCTCGATGAGGCCCGCCTGCCGGTAGAGCGCGCGCGCCGGGGTGTTGGACGCCGACACCTGCAGGTACAGCCACTGGGCGCCGCGCCGGGCACCCCAGCGCTGCAGCGCGGCCATGACGGCGGTCGCCAGCCCCTGCCGGCGGTACCCCTCCTCGACGGTGACCGCGGCGACGCCGAGCCAGCCGTCGGTGACCACCCCGCGGGCGACGGCGGCCAGCGGGGCCGGCGGCGGGTCGAGGCGCACCGAGGCGAAGGCGACGTCCTCGGCGTTGACGAGCACGCCGCGGGCGGTCGGCGGCAGCGGCCGGCCGCGGTGCCGGTAGCCGGCCAGCCAGGCGTCGTCCGGCTCGGGGGAGAGGTCGACCGGGACGCCGTCGGCCGGCACCGGCGCGATCGGCCCGGTCAGCACCAGCACGTCCTCGTCGCGCTCCCACCCGGCCGCGGCGAAGGCGGCGTCGGCGGCGCGGGACTGGCGGCCCGGCAGCATCGCGCACGGCCGCAGCCCGCGGTCGGCGTACCAGCGCGTGACGGCGTCCACCGCGTCGGGCAGCGGCATGCCGGGGTCGCCGGCGACCAGCGCGGAGTTGGCCCGGCCGGTGAAGCCGCCACCCGCGCGTAGCAGCCACTCGCCGAGCGGGGCCTCCTCCGCGCCGCGCCAGCCGCGGGTGGCCAGGCGCTCGAGGCCTGCGACGTCGAGGGGTGACCGGCTCTGTCCCACGGTCCGATCCTGCGCCGTCGGCACGGGCGCCATCCGACGGGGTCTCACCCGGCCGGGGTCGACCGGGCCACCCGTTCCGTTTCAGGAGAGCGCCACGGGCCATACTTGAGGCCAGAGACGACCGGCCCGTCGCGCCGGCGGAGCAGCACCGCACGTCCCCGGGAGGGAACACCCGTGACCTACGTCATCACCCAGGCCTGCGTCGACGTCCTCGACAAGGCGTGCATCGACGAGTGCCCGGTGGACTGCATCTACGAGGGCGACCGGATGCTCTACATCCACCCCGACGAGTGCGTCGACTGCGGTGCGTGCGAGCCGGTCTGCCCCGTCGAGGCGATCTACTACGAGGACGACGTCCCGGACAAGTGGAAGGACTTCTACAACGCCAACGTGGAGTTCTTCTCCGACCTGGGCAGCCCCGGTGGCGCCGCAAAGACCGGCAAGATCGGCAAGGACCACCCGCTCGTGGCCGCGCTGCCGCCGCAGGGTGAGGGTCACTGACGACCACCACCCCGGGGACGGCGGCTGGTCGGCTGCCCGACTTCCCCTGGGACTCGCTGAGAGCGGCGCGGGCCGAGGCGGCCGGGCACCCCGGCGGCGTCGTCGACCTCTCCATCGGGACTCCGGTCGACGACACGCCTGACTTGCTGGCCACCGCCCTGGCCGGTGCGGGCAACGCGCCGGGGTACCCGACCGCGCTCGGCGCCGCCGCGCTGCGGACCGCGGCGGCCGGCTGGCTGCAGCGCCGGCTGGGCGTGCGGCTGGCCGACCCGCTCGGCGCCGTCCCCTCCGTGATCCCCACCGTCGGGTCCAAGGAGCTGGTCGCGCTGCTGCCGACCCTGCTCGGGCTGCGCGGCGCCGGCACGGTGCTGATCCCCGAGGTCGCCTACCCGACCTACGAGGTCGGCGCGGTGCTGGCCGGGCTCACCGTGCGGCGGACCGACGCCCCACCGGACGACGCCGCCGGCGTGGTCCTGGTGTGGCTGAACTCGCCGGGCAACCCGCACGGCCGGGTGCTGACCGACGACGAGCTGCGCGCCTGGGTGGCGTGGGGCCGCGCGCACGGCGTGCCGGTGGTCGCCGACGAGTGCTACGTCACCCTCGGGTGGGACGTCGAGCCGCGCTCGGTCCTGCATCCGTCGGTCGCGGGGGACGACCACACCGGGCTGCTCGCGGTGCACTCGCTGTCCAAGCAGTCGACCGCCGCGGGGTACCGCGCGGGGCTGCTCTCGGGCGACCCGGCGCTGGTCCGCCAGGTGTGGGAGGTGCGCCGGCACCTCGGACTGCTGGTGCCCACGCCGGTGCAGGCCGCGATGACCGCCGGGCTGGCCGACGACGCCCACGTCGACGAGCAGCGGGAGCGCTACCGCGCCCGCCGCGACCGGCTGGCCGCGGCCGTCCGGGCCGCCGGCGCGCGCATCGACCACTCCGAGGCCGGGCTGTACCTGTGGGTCACCCGCGACGAGGACTGCTGGACGACGATCGACTGGCTGGCCGGTCTGGGCATCGTGGCCGCCCCGGGCTCCTTCTACGGCCCGGCGGGGGGGCGGCACGTGCGCATGGCGCTCACGGCCACCGACGAGCGGATCGACGCCGCCGTGGAGCGCCTCGCCGGCTGAGCGGGGGCACCACCGGCCCGGCTCAGTCGCAGAGCACGGCGTCGAGGTCGAGCGCGGACACCAGCTCGACGGCCAGGCCCTCGTGCTTCTGGTAGGCCTCCGGGAACGCCGAGCGCTGCACGGCATCGGCTGCCTCGGTCAGCCGGCGGGTGTCCCACCCGGGGACCTGCACCAGGCCGTCGTAGAACTTCCCGGCGGCGTAGACGGGGTCCTGCACCTGCGCCGGCGTCCCCCAGCCCTGCGAGGGGCGCTGCTGGAACAGGCCGAGGGAGTCCCGGTCGCCGTAGTCGAGGTTGCGCAGCCGGGACTCCTGCATCGCCGTGGCGAGGGCGATGACGACGGCCCGCTCCGGCAGGCCGCGTTCGTAGCCGACCTGCGCGATGGTCCGGGCGTTGCCGATCTGCTCGCCGGTGAGCCGGATGCCGGTCGCCGGCAGCGTGCACTCCGCGGTCGCCATCGGGACGTTCTCCCCGTCGGCGTGGACCGAGAGCGCCACGAGCGCGACCACGGCGAGCACTGCCGCGAGCCACCCCCAGGACGCCGCGGTCCGCGTGGGCCCCCGGCGGACCGGGGCGGGCCGTCCGGACGGGCGGCGCCGGGCAGCCGGGCGGCGCGCCGGCGGCCGGCGGGCGGACGTCGTCCGCCGTGCCGTCGCGCTGCGTGTGCTGCTCATCGCCCGCGACTGTAGGGGCGGACCCTGGACGGATCCTGGACTCGCGACCGTGGTGTCGGCCCCTTGGCGACGTACTGGAACGGCTCCCTGCAGGGTCCCGCCGCGAGCCTGGTGAGGTGCTGGAACGGCCACCCTTCAGGGGCCCGCGCCGAGCCTGCGAGGCGCGGGGGAGGGTGGTCCTTCCTCAGTTGCTGTGCAGGGCCGCGTTCAGCTCACCCCAGGTGCCGGTCCGCGGCAGGGCCTCCAGCGCACCGGAGACCGAGTTGCGCCGGAACAGCAGCCCGTCGCGCCCGGAGAGCTCGGCGGCCTTCACCACCGAGCCGTCGGGCAGGGTCACCCGCGAACCGGCGGTCACGTAGCAGCCGGCCTCCACGACGCAGTTGTCGCCGAGGGAGATGCCGATGCCCGCGTTGGCGCCCAGCAGGCAGCCCGAGCCGATCGAGACGACCTCCTTCCCGCCGCCGGAGAGGGTGCCCATGATCGAGGCGCCGCCGCCGATGTCGCTGTCGGCGCCGACGACGACGCCCGCACTGATCCGGCCCTCCACCATCGACGGCCCGAGGGTGCCGGCGTTGTAGTTGACGAAGCCCTCGTGCATGACCGTCGTCCCCTCGGCCAGGTGGGCGCCCAGCCGCACGCGGTCGCCGTCGGCGACGCGGACGCCGGAGGGGATGACGTAGTCCACCATCCTCGGGAACTTGTCGACGCCGAACACCGTCACGTGGCCCAGCGCCGCGCGCAGCCGGTGGACGTTGAACGTCGCCGCCTCGACCGGACCGGCGCTGGTCCAGGCCACGTTGGTCAGCAGGCCGAAGACGCCGTCCATGTTGATGCTGCGCGGGGTCACCAGCCGGTGGGAGAGCAGATGCAGCCGCAGCCAGACGTCGTGGGTGTCGGTGGGCGGCGCGGCGAGATCCGGGATGACCGTCCGGACGGCGATCACCTCGACGCCGCGTGACTCGTCGCTGCGGACCAGGCCGCCGTAGTCGGGGCCGAGCTCGCCGGAGATCTCGAGCGCGCCCAGCCGGGTGGTGCCGAGGCGCGCGCCCTCGGACGCGCCGAGCCGCGGCTCGGGGTACCAGGTGTCGAGCACCGTCCCGGTGGGGGTGACGGTGGCCAGACCGGCGGCGACGGCGGAGAGCGGGGCGGAGTCGGTCACGGGGACGACGCTACCGAGCGCCGGTCCCGCGCTGCCGACTCGGTCGGGGGCCGGGGCGACCGACCTCGGGTACCCCCAGCGCCTTCACGCTCCCTCCACCGCTGCCCACCATGCGGGGCAGGGGGAGAAGGCGGCAGGGGTGGAGGTGCCCGGCGGAACGTCCGCCGTTGCCCACCATGCGGGGCAGCGGTGGAGGTCCCGGGCCACAGATCTGCCGGATCGGCCCGGTGCGGTGCACGGTGGGCGACGGGCCGGTGCCGCTGGCGCGCTGTGGCGGCTCGGTCACGGCGCCGCCGTAGGCTCGGGAGTCGTGACCGACCTGCCCCCGCTGGACCCCGCGGCCGACGTCCTGACGCTCACCCGCGCGCTGGTCGACGCGCCGTCGGTGTCGGGCGGCGAGGGCCCCCTCGCTGACGCCGTCGAGGCGGCGCTGCGGGCGCTCGGCGGTCTGGAGGTCGAGCGGGTCGGCGACGCGGTCCTCGCGCGGACCAACCTGGGCCGGCCCACCCGGGTGGTGCTCGCCGGTCACCTGGACACCGTGCCGATCGCCGACAACGTCCCCAGCCGCCTCGACGAGGCCACCGGCCGGCTCTACGGCTGCGGCACCAGCGACATGAAGGCCGGCGACGCGGTGATGCTGCGGCTGGCCGGGCGCTTCGGTGTCCCCGGCGCCGAGCCCGCCCATGACCTGACGTTCGTCTTCTACGACAACGAGGAGGTCGAGGCCGTGAAGAACGGCCTCGGCCGGGTGGCGCGGGAGCGCCGCGGCTGGCTCTACGGCGACCTGGCGGTCCTGCTCGAGCCGACCGACGGCGAGATCGAGGCCGGCTGCCAGGGCACCCTGCGGGCGGTGCTCGAGGTGCCCGGACGGCGGGCGCACAGCGCGCGCAGCTGGCTGGGCGTGAACGCGATACACGGTGCCGCCGCCATCCTCACCACGCTGGCGGGCTACCGGGCCCGCGAGGTGGAGATCGACGGCTGCACCTATCGCGAGGGCCTCAACGCCGTCGGCATCTCCGGCGGGGTCGCGGGCAACGTGATCCCCGACGAGGGCGTCCTGCTGGTCAACTTCCGCTACGCGCCCGACCGCGACGAGGACGCCGCGGAG
>DATIMX010000180.1:0-9668 GCA_035474935.1 Geodermatophilus sp.
GTGGTCCGCGACCCGAGCGGGTTCGGCGTTCCCGCCGGACACTCGTGCCATGGCCGAGACCGACGGCACCACCCCCACCCCGACGGCGAAGACCTGCCTCGTCACCGGGGCCACCGGCTACGTCGGCGGGCGGCTCGTGCCCGAGCTGCTCGCCGCCGGGCACCGGGTGCGGGTGATGACCCGCTCCCCCGAGCGGCTGCGCGATCAGCCGTGGGCCGGTCAGGTCGAGGTCGCCCGGGCCGACGCGGGCGACGCCGAGGCGGTCGCGTCGGCCTGCGCCGGGGTCGACGTCGTCTACTACCTGGTCCACGCGTTGGGCGCCGGCAAGGGGTTCGAGGAGACCGACCGGCGGACGGCGCGGGTGATGGCGCACGCCGCGCGGGAGGCCGGCGTGGGCCGGCTGGTCTACCTCGGCGGCCTGGAGCCCCAGGGCGAGGAGCTCTCCGCGCACCTGCGCTCGCGCGCCGAGGTCGCCGAGATCCTGCTCGGCTCCGGCGTCCCGACCGCCGTCCTGCGGGCCGCGGTGGTGCTGGGCTCGGGGTCGGCGTCCTTCGAGATGTTGCGCTACCTGACCGAGCGGCTGCCGGTCATGGTCACGCCGCGCTGGGTGCACAGCCGGATCCAGCCGATCGCCATCCGCGACGTGCTGCGCTACCTGATCGGCTGCGCGACGCTGCCGGCCGACGTGCACCGGTGCTTCGACATCGGCGGCCCCGACGTCATGACCTACCTGGAGATGATGCAGCGCTTCGCCGCGGTGGCCCGGCTGCCCAGGCGGCGGATCCTGCCCGTCCCGGTGCTCAGCCCGGGGCTGTCGAGCCACTGGGTCGGCGTCGTCACCCCCGTGCCGGCGTCGATCGCCCGTCCGCTGGTGGAGTCGCTGCGCAACACCGTCGTCTGCGCCGAGCACGACATCGCGCAGTACGTCCCGGACCCGCCGGAGGGACCGCTCGGCTTCGACGAGGCTGTGCGGCTGGCCATCCAGCGGGTCAAGGACCAGACGGTGGCCACCCGCTGGTCGTCGGCGTCCACGCCCGGCGTGCCGTCGGACCCGCTGCCCACCGACCCCGACTGGGCCGGCGGCACCCTCCACCTCGACGAGAAGACCCGGGAGACCGACGCCTCCCCCGAGGCGCTGTGGCAGGTGCTCGAGGGGATCGGCGGGGACACCGGGTGGTACTCGTTCCCGCTGGCCTGGGAGGTGCGCGGCTGGCTGGACCGGGCCGTCGGCGGGGTCGGCCTGCGGCGGGGACGACGGTCTGCATCGGACCTCTACATCGGCGACGCCCTGGACTTCTGGCGGGTCGAGGAGCTCGAGGAGGGCCGGCTGCTGCGGCTGCGCGCCGAGATGCGGCTGCCCGGGCTGGCCTGGCTGGAGTTCCACGTGGAACAGGAGCACGGGCGCACCCGGCTGCGGCAGCGGGCGACGTTCAAGCCGAACGGCCTGTTCGGCAACCTCTACTGGTGGGTGCTGGTGCCCTTCCACGGCCCGATCTTCGGCGGGATGGTGCGCAACATCTGCCGCGCCGCGGAGCAGGGCACGGCCGCCTCGGTGGGCGAGCGCCGGACGCGGGTGGCGTGAAAGCCGTGCCCTCGGTGATCAGCTGAGCTGACCGTTCCCGCTCCTGGCTCACCACGGGTGGTGAGCCAGGAGCCGGTGGGATCAGCTCAGCTGATCACCGGGCGTCGCACCAGCAGCTGGGCTGCCGCCAGTTCGCGGTACAGGGGGCTGGTCTCCACCAGTTCCTCGTGGGTGCCGCTCGCGACCACCCGCCCGGCGTCGAGGACCACGATCTGGTCGCTGTCGAGCACGGTCGACAACCGGTGCGCGACCACCAGCAGCGCCCGGTCGGCGGACGCGGCGGCCAGGGTGTCGCGCAGCAGCGCCTCGTTGCGGGCGTCGAGGCTGGCGGTCGGCTCGTCGAGCAGCAGCAGCGCCGGGCGGACCAGCAGCGACCGCGCGATCGCCAGCCGCTGCCGCTCGCCGCCGGACAGCAGCACGCCGTCGTCCCCCACCGGGACGTCGAGGCCGCGGGGTGAGCGCTGCACCACGTCGGTGAGCCCGACGTCGGCCAGCACCGTCCACAGCTCGGGGTCGGTCGCGTGCGGCGCGGCCAGCAGCAGGTTGTCCCGCACCGACCCGGCCAGCACCGGCGCCTCCTGCTCGACGTAGCCCAGCCGCGCGCGCAGGCCCGCCCGCGGCAGGTCGCGCACGTCGGTGCCGGCCCACTGCACCGCCCCGCCGGTCAGCGGGTAGAAGCCCTCGACCAGCGCCAGCACGGTCGACTTGCCCGCCCCCGACGGCCCGACGAGCGCCACCCGGCTGCCGGCCGGCACGCTCAACGAGACCCCGTGCAGCACGTCGGTGCCGTCCGGGTAGCGGAACGACACGTCGTCCAGCTCCAGCAGCGGGACCTCCGCGGACGGCGGCAGCGCGGGGACGGCGACGAGCGCCCCGCCCCGCTCGGGCCGCGCGTCGTCCTCCGGCTCGAGCGCGAGCACCTCCTGCACCCGCGCCAGTGCACCCAGCCCGCTCTGCAGCTGGGTCCAGGCCCCGATCGCCTGGCCCAGCGGCATGACCAGCAGGAACAGGTACAGGATGAACGCGACCAGGTCGGCGACGGCGATCGAGCCCGTCGCCACCCGGTAGCCGCCCAGGCCGAGGACGGCGAGGAACGCCCCCTGGACCGCGATCGACCCCGCTGGGCTGACCAGCGCCTGCAGCCGGGCCACCCGCACGCCGGCCTCGTACGCCCGGCCGGCGCTGGCCGCGACGATGCCCACCTCCCGCACGGTCGCACCGCTGGCCCGGATGGTGCGCACCGCCGACAGCGCCCGCTCCACCGCGGCGGTCATCGCGCCGACCTCCTCCTGCGCCAGGCGGGAGAGCCGCTGCACGCCACGGGCGACCGAGACGACCACCGCCAGCCCGACGGCGACCGACCCCACGGTGACCAGCAGCAGCCACCCGTCGACCAGCGCCATCGCCACCACCGCACCCACCGCGACCACCGCGGAGCCGGCGACCGCGACGACCCCGGAGGTCACCGTGGCGCGCAGCAACGTGGTGTCCGCGCCGACCCGCGACATGAGGTCGCCGGTGCGCCGCCGGTCGTACTCGGCGATCGGCAGCCGCAGCAGCCGGTCGGCCAGCGTCCGCCGGGTGGAGAGCACGACGCCCTCGGCGGTGCGCTGCAGCAGGTACTCCTGCACCGCACCCAGCGCCGAGGACGCCAGCAGGACGACGACGAGCAGGCCGACGACGGGCAGCAGCGACCGGCCGGCCCCCACGGCCTCGATGACCCGGGCGACCAGCACCGGCTGGGCCAGCGCGCCGGCGGCCGCGACCAGCGAGAGGACGGCGGCCGCGCCCAGCAGGCGGCGGTGCGGCCGGACCAGGGGCCACAGCTGCCGCAGCGTCGCACGAGGTGCGGTCTCCGCGGAGGTGCTCTCCTCGGCCACGGACGGCGCGGGGCTCAGAGGGCGGGGGCGAGGGCGCCGACGATCGCGGTCAGCAGCCGGGCGTGGTGCTCGATCAGTTGCGGCCGGTGCCCGTCCGGTCGGATCGCCGCCATGTAGCCGGCGGCCGTCCAGAACTCGTCGCCGTCGTCGGTGCCCAGCAGCAGCCCGCGCACCGTGGCGTCGCCGACCAGCGCGCGGGCGGCCGGGCCGTCCTCGGCGGCGAGCAGCACCCAGCGGGTGTCGAAGGCGGGGTCGCCGCTGGGGACCTGGACCAGCCCACCGGTGCGGTGCTTCCAGAAGCGGGCCGGCGACAGCCGCAGCGGCGGGAGGGCGCCCAGCACCGGGGCGGCGGTGACCGCGTACTCGGGGACGGCGTAGCGCCCGGAGGCGTAGAGGACGTCGAAGGCGACCAGGTCGAGCGTGCCGTAGCGGCCGCGCATGACCCCGGCGGGCCGGTGGTCCTTCGTCGCCCGGACCGGCGCGGTGCGCACCAGCTCGGCGAGGACGGCGTCCTCCGGCGCGGTGCCGTCGGAGATGGCCCAGCCCTGCTGCACCGCCCAACCCTGCGCGCCGACGGCGTCGCCCTGGTAGGCGAAGACCTGCTCGAGCTCACCGGGCTGCCGGGGCCGCCGGCTGCCGAAGAGGCCACCACCGCGGGCGGGCTGCTCGCCCGCCGTCTGCGGGCCGGCGGCCGGGGACTGCGCCGGGCGGTCGGGGGCGGCAGGTGGCAGGTCCCAGCCCGGCGGCTGCCAGGCGGTGCTCCCGCCCGACTGGTCGGCCGGCTGCTGGTCGGCCGGCTGCTGGTCGGCCGGCTGCGCGGGCCGGTCGGCCGAGGGCTGCTCGCCGTTCCCGCCGAGGTGGCCGGGCTCGCGCCAGCCGCTGCCCTCGTCGGGGCGCTCCTCGAAACCGTCGCGGTCGCGCGGGCTGCTCATCGCTGCCTCGTCTCCGTGTGCCCCGTGTCCATGTGCCCATCCTCCCGGAGCCACCACCCCGGGCGGCGGCCCCTATCCGTACGTGTCCCGCGGACCGCGTCCGCGGACCGAGCGGGGCCCCTTCTTCCAGCTCGGGGCCGTCGGACCGACAACGCGCAGCCGGCTCACGACGTCCCCGCCGACCGTGGCGTGCAGCTTGGCGAGGATCGTCGGCGCCAGCAGCCGCAGCTGGGTGGCCCACGCGGTGGACTCCGCGACCACCAGCAGCTCACCCTCGGTGAGGGTCTGCGGCGCGCAGTGGGCGGCGATCTCCGGCCCGACCAGCGCCGACCAGCGACCGAAGACCGCGCCGACCTTCGTGTGCTCGGTCCAGTCCTGGGTCCTGACGAGGTTGTCCACCAGCCGGGCCAGCGGCTGCGGGTCGTCGTCCCCCGGGCGGGGTCCGCTCCAGGCGCGCTTCGGCCCGGCGATCCGCCGCCGGGTGGGGCGCGGCCGGGACGCCGAGGCCGCGCGCGCCGCCTCCAGCGCCGCGCGCGCGATGTCGCTGGGCCGTGCCGGCCGCTCCTCGCTCACCTGACCTCCTCCCGCACTGCCCCATCCTCGGCGGCCTCCGGGTCGAGCGGTACCGCCTGCCCGCCGGCGACCTGCACCACCGTGCTGCGCAGCTCCCGCGGGACGTCGTCGAGCACCGCCGCGGTGATCAGGGACTGCTCCGTCGAGCAGGCCACGGCCGCCAGTGCCGTGCGGCGGTCGGCGTCGAGGGTGGCGAAGACGTCGTCGAGCACGAGGATCGGCTCGTCGCCGTCGGCCCGCAGCAGCTCGAAGCAGCCCAGCTTCAGCGCCAGGGCCAGCGACCAGGACTCCCCGTGGCTGGCGAAGCCCTTCGCCGGCATCGACCCCAGCGAGATGACCAGGTCGTCGCGGTGCGGCCCGACCAGCGTCATGCCGCGGTCGACCTCGTCGGTGCGGCGCTCGGCCACCCGCTCGCGCAGCGCAGCCGAGAGCTCCTCGGCCATGGGCAGCGGCGTCCCCTCCGGGACCGGCGTCCCGTCCCCGGCCAGGGGCACGGTGCTGGCGTAGCCGAGCGCGGCGACGGCGGCGTCCGCACCCGCGACCCCGGCGTAGGCGCGGGCCACGTGCGGAGCCAGGTCGGCGACCAGCCGCAGCCGCGCGGCGAGCAGCTGCCCGCCGAGGTCGACGAGGTGCCCGTCCCAGACGTCGAGCGTGGCCAGCGCGTCGCCGCGGGCCATCCGGGCGGTCTTGAGCAGGGCGTTGCGCTGCTTGAGCACCCGGTCGTAGTCGCTGCGCACGCCGGCCAGCCGCGGGGTGCGGCTGACCAGCAGGTCGTCGAGGAACCGCCGCCGCTCGGCGGGGTCGCCGCGGACGAGCACCAGGTCCTCGGGCGCGAACAGCACGGACTTCACCAGCCCGAGCAGCTCGCGGGGCCGCGGCAGCGGGGCCCGGTTGACCCGCACCCGGTTGGCCCTGCCCGGATTGATCTCGATCTCGACCAGCAGCTCGCGGTCCTCGCGGCGCACCGCCGCCCGGACCACCGCCTGGGACGCGCCCTGCCGGACCAGCGGGGCGTCGCCGGCGACCCGGTGGCTGCCCATCGTGGCCAGGTAGCCGACCGCCTCGACGAGGTTGGTCTTGCCCTCGCCGTTGCGGCCGACGAAGACCGTCGGCCCCGGACGCAGGGCCAGGTCCACGCGGTCCCAGTTGCGGAACGAGCCCAGCTGCAGGTGTCGCAGGTACACCTCAGCCGACCCACGGTGAGGTACGGGAACGGCCCCCCGGCGGTGAGGTGCTGGAACGGCCACCCTTCAGGGTCCCGCGCCGAGCCTGCGAGGCGTGGGGGGAAGGGTGGTCCTTGTTCATGCGGGGCGTTCGACCTCCTGCTCGCGGACGGTGTGCACCGCGTGGCCGCCGAACTGCTGGCGCAGCGCCGCGACGGCCTTCATGGTCGGCGAGTCCTCCTGCCGCGAGGAGAAGCGCGCGAACAGCGAGGCGGCGATCGCCGGCATGGGGACGGCGTTCTCGATGGCCTGCTCGACGGTCCACCGGCCCTCGCCGGAGTCCTCGGCGTAGCCGCTGATCTTCTCGAGGGCCGGGTCCTCCTCGAGTGCGCGCACCAGCAGGTCCAGCAGCCAGGAGCGGATGACGGTGCCCTGGGTCCAGGACTTCACGACGCCGGGGACGTCCTCGATCAGGTCGACGGCGGCCAGCAGCTCGTAGCCCTCGCCGTAGGCCTGCATCATCGCGTACTCGATGCCGTTGTGGACCATCTTGGAGAAGTGCCCGGCGCCGACCGGCCCGGCGTGCACGAAGCCCGCTCCCGGCATCTCCTGACCGGACTCGTCCTTGGGCGTCGGCGGCTTGAGCGCGTCGAACACCGGCTGGACCTTGGCGACGTCCTCCTTGGTGCCGCCGACCATCAGCGCGTAGCCGTTCTCCAGGCCCCACACCCCGCCGGAGACGCCGGCGTCGACGTAGCCGATGCCCTTCTCGCGGCACATGACGTCGTGGACCTGGTCGTCGGTGTACTTGGAGTTGCCGCCGTCGACGATCACGTCGCCGGGCTCGAGCAGCCCGGCCAGCTCCTTGACGGTGGTTCGGGTGGGCTCACCCGCCGGCACCATGACCCACACGACGCGCGGTGCGCTGAGCGCCTCGACCAGCGCGGGCATGCTGTCGACGTCCCGCCTCTCCGGATGGTGGTCGAAGCCGACGACCTCGTGACCGGCGCGGCGCAGCCGCTCGGCCATGTTGCCGCCCATCTTGCCCAGCCCGATCAGCCCCAGCTGCACGGTTCGTCCTCTCGTCGCGGGTCGTCCTCACAGTGTGGCCACCTCTCAGGGGCCCGCGCCGAGCGTGCGAGGCGTGGGGGGAGAGGTGGTCCTTCGATTACCCCGGTAGCCGCACCGGCATGATCAGGTACCGGTAGCTGCCCGGCCGCTCGGCCGGCCGGGAGGCCGCCTCGTCGTCGTCGGTCGCCGGCTCGGGCACCCCGGAGAGGACGGCGGGCTTGAGCGGGCTGGTGAAGTCCATCCGCGCGCGCGGCGTGTGCACCGCGGCCAGCCCGTCGAGCAGGAACGTCGGGTTGAAGCCGATCGTCAGCGGCTCCCCCTCGAACTCGACGTCGCAGCGCTCCTCCGCCTGGCCCTCGTCGTCCGTGCCCCCTGCGCGCAGGGTGACCTGGCCGGAGGTGAACTCGCAGCGCAGCGGCGTGCCCCGCTCGGCCACCAGCGCGACGCGCTTGGCGGCGTCGGTGAACAGCCCGACCGGCAGCGTGGCGTTGCTGGCCGACTCGTTGGGCATGATCGCCCGGTACTTGACGAACTCGGCGTCGAGCAGCCGGGTGGTGGTCTGCCGGTCCTTGCCGGAGAGACCGAGGATGCCCTCGCCGGAGCCGCCCGAGGACAGCGAGAGCGTGATCTCCGGCCCGCTGGTCAGCGTCTTCGCCGCGTCGGCCAGCGTGCGCGCGGGCACCAGCACCGCGGCGGTCAGGCCCGGGGTCTCCGGCCGCCAGGCGAACTCGCGGACGGCGAGGCGGTAGCGGTCGGTCGCCGCCAGCGTCACCAGGTCGTCCTCGATCTCCAGCCGGACGCCGGTGAGCATGGGGAGGGTGTCGTCCCGCCCGGCGGCGACGGCGACCTGGCCGACGGCCTCGGCGAAGACGTCGCTGTCGACGACGCCGGCCGACGACGGCATGGCCGGCAGGGACGGGTAGTCCTCGACCGGCAGCGTCGGCAGGCTGAAGCGCGCGTTCCCACAGGAGATCGACAGGCGCGGGCCCTCGGCGGTGAGGTCGACCGGGTGCGGCGGCAGGGCGCGGGTGATCTCGGCGAGCAGCCGGCCGGGCACGAGCACCCGGCCGCTCTCGGAGGCCTGCACGTCCACCTCGGCCCGGGCGGAGACCTCGTAGTCGAAGCCGGACACCGACAACTGGCTGCCGTCGACCTCGAGCATGATCCCGGCCAGCACCGGCACCGACGGCCGTGGCGGCAGGCTGCGCGCCGTCCACGCGACGGCATCGGCGAGCACCTCACGTGCCACCCGGAACTTCATGACCTGATCCACCCCAGCTGTCGTCGGTGTCCTCGTGGTGCGGTGCTCATCGTGCCCTCTGGGAGGGACATCGAGGTAACCGCTGCCCTCGACCAGGCACTCGCAGCGCAGCTTCCCCACCCAGAGTGTGGTTCGAGAAAGCCTCGATCTAACTACCTCATCCTCGTCATCACTGGTGTGGATCCTGGGGATCGAGGCCGTCCGCGCAGGTCAGTGCCGAAGTCGACATGTTGGCCGACTGTGGGTGGTCAGGCGGACTCCCGTGTCGACACGTGGACATCTCGACGTCCACCCACACCGGCCGCCGTCTCTCCACGTCCTGTCCCCTGCTTGCCCCAGCGTCCGTCCCCAGTCCGTACCCAGGTCCGGGTGCCCGGAGCTGCGGCGACCGGCGTCCGACGTGCCCGATCGGGGGAACGCGCAGGTCAGGACCTCGCGGGGCGAGATCCCCAGGGGTGGACGGAGCGGTGGGCATGTCTGGCCTGTCGTGACCGCGGGTGAGCGGGCGAGGAGAGATCTCCCCAACCTGTGCACATCGCTGGGGACAACTCGTCGACGAGTCGACCCGGTTCACCGGTGCGGGTGACCTGCACAGCACGGCTGACGCGGGGACGACGACCGGCCCTCCACCCACAGGACTGTGGACAGGGAGCGGCCCTCCGGGGACACGGAGGTGGACGACCGAGGCGGTGTCCACCGGACACACCGTGCGCGCCCGGAACGCCGCACCACCGCGCGGAGCGACCACCGCCCGTCGCAGGTGCGAGCGTGTCCCGGCAGGGCTCCGCTCGGCCGGGACACGGCACGTGGCCGCGGTGCGGTCCCGAGGGACCGCGGAGTCGTCGTCCCCTACGACCGCGCGCGGCTCTTGATCCGGGCCGTCAGCTCGGTGACCTGCGTGTACGTCGCCCGCCGCTCGCTCATCAGGTTGGTGATCTTCTTGACGGCGTGCATGACCGTGGTGTGGTCCTTGCCGCCGAAGGAGGCACCGATCCGCGGCAGGGACAGCTCGGTGAGCTCCCGGCACAGGTACATCGCGATCTGGCGGGCGTTGACCAGCGTGCGGCTGCGGTTGGAGCCCTGCAGCTCCTCCATCGTCACGGAGAAGTACTCGGCGGTGGCGGCCATGATGATCGCCGCGGTGATCTGCGGGCCCTGCTCGTCGCTGATCAGGTCCTTGAGCACCAGCTCGGCCAGCGGCAGGTC
>DATIMX010000181.1:0-4101 GCA_035474935.1 Geodermatophilus sp.
GTTGTTGTCGGCAACACGCGCAGACACGCCGCCCGAGGCGGCGACAACCCCATGATCAACGACGAGGGGAAGGGGAAGCGCGCGCCCGGACAGTCAGGCGGGGGCGGCGGTGTCGGTCCCCTCGGTGGGCGTGCTGACGCCGCCGAGCAGCAGCAGCTCGGCGTCCGTGTGCTCCAGCGGCGCGGCGAACAGGTAGCCCTGCGCCAGGGCGACCTGACCGTCGCGCAGGTGGGTGCGCTGGCGCTCCTGCTCGATGCCCTCGGCGACGATCTCCAGGTCGAGGGTGTGCCCGAGGTTGATCAGCCCGCGCAGGATGGCCGGCATCGACTCGGCGTCGTCGATGGTGCTGACGAACGACCGGTCGATCTTGAGGATGTCGACGGCGAACTGCCGCAGGTGCGACAGCGACGAGTAGCCGGTGCCGAAGTCGTCGAGCGCCACCCGTACACCGAGGCCGCGCAGCTCGTGCAGCCGCTCGGCGGCCAGCACCGGGTCACGGACCAGCACCGACTCGGTCAGCTCGAGCACCAAGGCCGACGGCGGCAGCCCGCTGGCCGCCAGCGCCGTCCGCACGTCCTCGAGCAGCCCCGGCAACCCGAGCTGGGACGGCGAGACGTTGACCGCCATCGACAGGTCGGCCGCGGCCGGGTGGTCGCGGCGCCAGGCGGCCGCGGCGGCGCACGCCTCGGTGAGGACCCAGCGGCCGATGTCGGGGACCAGCCCGATCTCCTCGGCCACCGGCAGGAACCGCTCGGGCAGCACGACGCCCAGGGTCGGGTGGTCCCAGCGGATCAGTGCCTCGAAGCCGGTGACCCGCTCGCTGCCCAGGTCGACGACCGGCTGGTAGACCAACCGGAACTGCCGGTCGGCGACCGCAGCCCACAGGTCGGCCTCGAGCCGGCGGCGCTCCGCGGCGGCCGAGCGCATCTGCGGGTTGAAGACGACGTAGCGGCCCGGCCCCGAGCCCTTGGCCCAGTACATGGCGTTGTCGGCGTCCCGCAGCAGGGACGACGCCGTCGCCGCGACGTCCCCGGTGGCGATGCCGATGCTCGCCGAGACGGTGACCCGCTGGCCGCCCAGGTCGACCGGGCCGGTCAGCGCGGCGAGCACCCGCTCGGCGATCCGGGTGGCCTCCTCCACGCCGGGCGAGCGCTCGACGAGGATGGCGAACTCGTCGCCACCCAGCCGCGCCAGCGTGTCCTCGGTGCGGACGGCGGCCTGCAGCAGCCGGCCGACCTCACGGATGAGCTGGTCCCCGGCGCCGTGGCCGAGGCTGTCGTTGACGGACTTGAAGCCGTCCAGGTCGAGGAAGACGACGGCCACCTCGCCGCCGCTGCGCGCGGTGCGGCGCAGCGCGAGCTCGAGCCGGTCGGTGAACAGCGCCCGGTTGGCCAGACCGGTCAGGACGTCGGAGAACGCCAGCCGGGCCAGGTCGGCCTCGGTGCGCCGCACCCGCCCGGCGCCGAGGGCGGCCGCGCCTGCGGCCGCGGCACCGCTGACCAGCAGGTGCAGCAGGACCTGCTCGGGGCCGGTCGTCACGGACCCGACGGCCACGTGTGCGGCGGCCAGACCGGCCGCCAGCACCCCGGACAGGACCGCGATCTGGAGGCCGCGGGCCGGGGGCCGTGCCGGTGCGTCGTCCACTGCTGGCCTTCCGTCGGGGGTGTCACCGACGGCTTCGGCGGATCGGGGTGCCGGCTCCAGCGGTCCGCACCGGCCGTCACCCCCAGGGGTGAGCGCGGTCAGCCGAGCAGGTGCGCGATCCGGCCGGGGTCGTCGGCCACGTCCAGGTGGGCCCCGGTGCCGTCGCCGACCACCGTCCAGCCGCGGACCCGCGCGGCAGCGGCCTCGGCGTCGTAGGACGCCGACAGGTGCACGTACCGGACGTCGTCGTCCGGCCACTCCTGCGGCACCGGCACGGCGACGTCGGAGAAGTCGGCCGGCAGCTCGTGCCCCTCCGCCAGCACGGCCGCCCGGACCCGCTCGTCGGGCACGAGGTCGGCCATCGCGTCGGGCCTCCACCCGGTGGTCCAGTCGGCGATCCGGCCGTCGCGCACCGGCGGCGCGGTGAGCTCCCGGCCCTCCTCCGGTTGCAGCACCGCCGGGCCGAGCAGTGGCGGGTGCACCATCAGCCACGGGAGGGTCACGTGGCTGCCGGGCGCCGGCGGTACCAGCGCGGCGAGGTGGACGGCGGCGGGGTGAGCGCGGCCCGCACCACGAGGACATGGGGGCCGGAGCCGTCGAGGCTCTCCGCCAGTGCGGCCGCGAACTCCTCGCCGAACCCGTCCACCGCCCGGGCCGGGACGCCGAAGGACCGGGCGAGGGCGACGAAGTCCGGGGTCATCAGGTCCACGCCCCGCGTCGGGACGCCGGCGTGCACCTGGTCGAACCGCAGCATCCCGTACCCGCCGTCGTCGACGAGGACGGTGGTGACCTGCAGCTGCTCCTGGGCGAGCGTCGCCAGCTCCCCGCAGGCGAAGAGGAAGCCCCCGTCCCCCACCAGGACCACGGCCCGGCCCCGGCCGGCGACCGCTGCCCCGATCGCGGCGGGGAAGGCGTAGCCGAGCGTCCCCCAGCCCAGCGCGTAGGCCAGCCGGCGCGGGCCGGGCACGCGGGCGAAGGCCGCCGCCCAGTAGCCGGCGATGCACATGTCCGCGAGCAGCACCCCGGTCCGGTCGGACACCCGGTCGAGCGCGTCGAGCAGCGCCTCCGCCTGCGGTTCCTCCGCCCGCACCAGGTCCCGAACCTCGCCGGCCAGGGCGGCGCGAGCCGCGTGGAGGGCGGGCAGGCCGTCCCGCTGCGGCAGGCCGTCGAGCAGCCGGCCGAGCACGGCGCCCACGTCACCGGTCACCACGACGTCGGCCGGGTAGTTCTTCGCGGCGTCGGCGGGGTCGACGTTGACCGCCAGCAGCGCCGGCGGGCGCGGCATGGCCCAGTTCTGGGTGTTGGTGCCGTCGAGGTCGCTGCCCAGGGAGACGACCAGGTCCGCCTCGTCCCAGAGCCGGCCGACCGCGGGGACGTGCGGCGGGCCGGGCACCAGGCAGGGGTGGTCGGGCGGCAGCAGACCGCGCCCGCCGAAGGTGGTGACCACCGGCGCGGCCAGGCGCTCGGCGAGCTCGCCGACGAGGTCGCCCGCTCCGGAGCGCAGCGCCCCGCCCCCGGCCCACACCAGCGGGCGGCGAGCGCGGGCGAGCAGCTCGCGGGCGCGGGCCAGCTCGTCCTCGTCCACCGGCTGCTCGGGGGCGGGCGGCACCGGGGCGCGGGCCACGCCACCCGCCGGTGCGCCGAGGAGGTCCGTGGGCACGCCGAGGTGGACCGGCCCCGTGGACGGGCGCAGGGCGGCCGAGCCGGCACGGACGGTGTCGGCGTACAGGTCCTGCACCGCCGATGTGACCACGGTGTCCTTGGTGACCGGCGCGAACATGGCCGCCTGGTCCCGGGTCTCGTGCAGCACACCCCGGTACACGCCCGGACGCCGCAGCGTCGACGGGATGTCAGTGGCCACCACGAGCACCGGCGCACCCGACGCCATGGCCTCCCCCGTGGCGCCGAGGGTGTTCGCCGCGCCGGGGCCCGTCGTCACCACGGCCACACCCAGCCGGCCGGTCGCGCGGGCGTACCCGTCGGCCGCGTAGACGGCGGCCTGCTCGTGCCGGACGCCGACCACGCGCAACCCGGCCGCGGCGGCCGCCTCCCAGACGGCGAGGTTGTGCACGCCGGGCAACCCGAACACCGTCTCCACGCCGAGATCCTGCAGGGCCGCGACGAGGTGGTCCGCGCCCGTCGCGGCCACGGTGCTCTGGGGTGTCATCGCTCTCCTGGGGGCAGCCGGGACGTCGGGGTCGATGCTGTCGGACGTGGCCCGGGCGACGCGACCCGACCGAGAGCGGCACCACGTCCGGCCTGCCGTGTGGGCGGCGGGTGCGCTGGGGAGTATCGGGGGCGTGACGCGCACTCCCACCACCGACGAGTGGGGCATCGACGCCAGCTGGCTCGACGCCCTCGACGAGGAACACCAGGTCGCCGAGGCCACCATCGAGCGGCTGCGCGAGGTCATCGGCACCCCGCCGGCCGACCTCGAGGACCGCGCCCCCATCGTCG
>DATIMX010000182.1:0-1660 GCA_035474935.1 Geodermatophilus sp.
CTCCGCACCGCTCGTCACCGGCAGGGCGGCAGTGCTGACCTGCCAGGGACTCCGACAGCCGCTTCGCACGGACCGGGCCGATCCCCCGCACAGAGGCCAGTTCGCGCTCGGTGACGGTCCAGGCGATGGGCAGCCCCTGGAAGTGCTCGACGATCCTGCTGGCGAGCCGGGGCCCGATGCCGGCGAGGCCCTGCAGGACGTGCACGGCGGTGGGATCCGCACCGCGTCGTCCCGGCCGCCTGTCCAGCGTGTCGTGGGTGGCCTTGCCGGCCCAGCGGTGCAGTGACAGGACCGTGGCCACGGTGCTGTCGACGTCCGGCACCGCCTCCACCCAGATGCCGCGTGCGCGGACCGACCACAGCAGGCTCCGGTAGGCGTCCCGGTGCCATGAGGTGACCGGGCGACCGGTGGGTCCCGTCGGCTCGGCGAACCCCTCGGCGCTCCACCGCACCTCGCCCTCGATGACCAGGACGGCGACGTCGAGGGCGCTCATCGCGGACACCGAACGGGTCAGCCGGCCGTCGCGGATCGAGGCGAACAGGTCGGGGACCGTCTTGCGCTGGAGTCCCACCCGTCCCAGCGGTGGGACGTCGAAGAGCACGTCCGCCCCGTACCGCTCGGGCAGCGACGACGTCGCACCGAGGTCGCGGATCCGCGCCGGCTCGGTGGGTGAGACCAGTAGTCCCGGCAGGGCCGGCCCGGGGGTCAGCGTTCCTCCCGTACTGCCTTTAGCGAGGCGCGGGTCCGGTCGTGCTGCGGCTCGTCGAGCGGTGGCGGCGACCGAGTGGCCACGCGCCTCCGGGGAGGTCCGCCGACGCGCCTCATCGCCCTGGTCTGGGCCCCGTCATCGTGACCTCGGACGCCGCGCCCTGTCCACACCCCGCCGACCGGGGGACCGGCCCCGAGGGACGGCCGGAGCGGATGCCGCTGGCTCCGGCAGGATGCGACGCACGTGCGTCCCGATGCGTCGGCGCGGGAACAGCAGCGGCCGGTATCGCGCTGCCCACCGTGTGAGCGTCGCCCCCGCACCGACCGTCTCCTTCGACGACCGCTTCGCCCGCGAGCTGCCGGAGATGGCGGTCCCGTGGCAGGCCGACGAGGTACCGGACCCGCAGCTGCTCGTGCTGAACGACGCGCTGGCCACCGAGCTCGGCCTCGACCCCGACGCGCTGCGCAGCCCCGAGGGCGTGCGGCTGCTCGTCGGCAACGCCGTGCCCGACGGCGCGAAGCCGGTGGCGCAGGCCTACGCCGGGCACCAGTTCGGCGGATTCGTCCCGCGCCTCGGGGACGGGCGGGCACTGCTGCTCGGGGAGCTGACCGACGTCGAGGGCCGGTTGCGCGACCTGCACCTCAAGGGCTCGGGCCGCACGCCGTTCTCGCGCGGCGGGGACGGGCTGGCCGCCGTCGGCCCCATGCTGCGCGAGTACGTCGTCAGCGAGGCGGTGCACGCGCTCGGCATCCCGACCACGCGCTCCCTGGCCGTGGTGGCGACCGGGCGTGCGATCCGCCGCGAGACCCTGCTGCCGGGCGCCGTCCTGGCGCGGGTCGCGAGCAGCCACCTGCGGGTGGGCAGCTTCCAGTACGCCCGCGCCACCGGGGACGTCGACCTGCTGCGCCGCCTCGCCGACCACGCCATCGCCCGGCACGGGATCGGGTCGGG
>DATIMX010000183.1:0-3058 GCA_035474935.1 Geodermatophilus sp.
CTGGGCCAGCGCGCCAACGGCGTGAGCCGGCTGCACGGGCACGTCAGCCGGTCGATGTTCAGCGACCTGTGGCCCGGGTTCGACGACGGCGACGTCCCGATCAGCTCGATCACCAACGGCGTGCACGCGCCCACCTGGACCGCCCGGGAGCTCGTGGAGCTGGGCACCCAGACCTCCAGCAACGGTGACCCGTTCGAGGGCACCGGCCCGGCGTCCTTCGACGGCGTCGACCGCATCCCGGCCCAGGAGCTGTGGAACACCCGCCGGATGCTGCGCGGGCGGCTGGTCGAGGAGGTGCGCCGCCGGCTGCGCGAGACGGCGCTGTCCCGCGGCGCGGCCGAGGCCGAGGTCGGCTGGACCGACTCCGCCTTCGACCCCGACGTCCTCACCATCGGCTTCGCCCGCCGGGTGCCCTCCTACAAGCGGCTGACCCTCATGCTGCGCGACCCCGGGCGGCTGCGGGCGCTGCTGCTCGACCCCGACCGGCCGGTCCAGCTGGTCATCGCCGGCAAGAGCCACCCGGCCGACGACGGCGGCAAGCAGCTGATCCAGCAGATGGTGAAGTTCGCCGACGACCCCGAGATCCGGCACCGCATCGCCTTCTTGCCCGGCTACGACATCGGCATGGCCCGCTACCTCTACTGGGGCTGCGACGTCTGGCTGAACAACCCGCTGCGGCCGCTGGAAGCGTGCGGCACCTCGGGCATGAAGGCCGCGCTCAACGGCGGGCTGAACCTCTCCATCCGCGACGGCTGGTGGGACGAGTGGTTCGACGGCCAGAACGGCTGGGCCATCCCCACCGCCGACGGCGTCGCCGACCCCGAGCGCCGCGACGACATCGAGGCGCGGGCCATCTACGACCTGCTGTCCACCCAGGTGGTCCCGCGCTTCTACGAGACCGACCGGGACGGCGTCCCCAGCCGGTGGGTCGAGATGGTGCGGCACACGCTGCGCGAGACCGGCCCCAAGGTGCTGGCGACCCGGATGGTGCGCGACTACGTGCAGCAGCTGTACGTGCCGGCGGCCCGCTCGTCCCGGGTGATGGCGGAGGCCGGCTACGGCCCGGCCCGCACCGAGGCCGGCTGGCGTGCCCGGCTGCTCGACCACTGGGGGAGGGTGCGGGTCGCGCACGTCGAGGCCACCGGAGCCGGCGACACCCCGGAGATCGGCTCGACGCTGGCGCTGCGGGCGGAGGTGGAGCTGCCGGGGCTCACGCCGTCCGACGTCCAGGTGCAGGCGGCCTACGGGCGGGTGGACGACGCCGACGGCCTGCACGAGGTGACCACGCTGCCCATGGCGCACGAGCACGCCGACGGGTCGCGGCACTGGTTCACCGCCACGGTCCCGCTGGAGCGCACCGGTGCCTTCGGGTACACGGTGCGCGTGCTGCCGCACTCCGAGCACCTGGCCGACCCGGCCGAACTGGGGGTCGTCGCGAGCGCCTGAACGGCCTCCCTGCAGGGTCCCGCTGCGAGCCTGCGAGCAGTGGGGGGCAGGGAGGTCCTTGCTCACGGACGGCACACCGGTCCCGCCGGTCGCAGGGGTCCCGCCGGCCCGTCGGGTGATCGGCGTGGCGGGGAGGACCGGTCACCCAGGCGGCTGAGTCGGCTCTAGGCTGGACGCCATGCCCGACCGCTGTGAAGTCCTGCCAGGCGACTCCGTCGTCGCCCGACGCGGAGGCGGCCTGCTGTGGGTGGACGCCCCCGGCTCGCCGGCCCTGGTCGCCGCGCTGCACGCCTGCCTGGGGGTGTCCGGTCCCGGCGCGGAGCGCGTCCTGGGGGCGGTCGCCGGGCAGGTCTCCGCGCTCGGTGGCAGCTCGGCCTCCTTCGCGCTGGTCCTCGTCGACACCGCGGGCGGCTCGGGCACCGGCGTCGCGCTGTGGTCCGGCAAGGGCCAGCCGGCCGTGGACAGCGTCCCGGTCTCGGGCTCGTCGGTCGACGGCTGCACCCTCGCCAGCGGCTTCCAGCTCGGCCAGACCCTCTACGTCGGCCCCGGCCAGCCGGTGCCCTCCATGCCGCCGGGCGTCGCCTACGACCTGGTCGAGGGCACGGTCCCCGGCTCGGGCGCGATGCTGCAGCTCGCCGCGGTGGCGCACCCGTCGTCGGCTGCCGCCCCGCAGGCCGCGGCGTCGTCGTTCACCGCGGGCTCGGACGCCGGCTTCGGCAGCGCGGGCTCCTCGGGCTACGGCGCGACGGCCGCCCCCTCGCGGCCGCAGGAGGACGAGGGCGAGGCGACCGCCTTCTGGAAGCCGGACACCGCGCCCGCCCCGGTGCTGCGCTTCGACGACGGCCTGGTCGTGACCGTCGACGAGGACCTGGTGCTCGGCCGCCGTCCGGACAACCACGAGCTGGTCACGGCGGGCTCGGCGCGGCCGGTACCGATCGCCGACACCCAGAACGTGCTCTCCTCGGCGCACGCCGCCGTGCAGCGCCAGGGCCGCGAGGTCTCCCTCGTCGACCTCGGCTCGCTCAACGGCACCCACGTCGCCGGCCCCGAGGCCACCGAGTGGACCCAGCTCGAGCCGGGCGTCGCCCACCCGCTCTCCGACGGCGACCGGTTGCTGCTGGGCTGGACGGTCATCACCTTCGAGCAGCAGCCCGACTGAGGAAGGACCCCCATGCCCCCCTCGCCTCGCACGCTCGGCGCGGGACCCTGCAGGGGGGCCGTTCCAGTACGTCACCAGGCTCGCGGGGTCCCGCGGGGCCGCGAGAGCCCCGGTCCGCGCGGACCGGGGCTCTCAGCGTCCAGGGGCGGGCCGGGTCTCCCGACTCCCGCGCCGTTCCGCCTGCTCCCGCGCCGTTGCACCAGCGCGACTGCGGCAGGAACCGCGCGGGAGTCGCGCGAGCCGGCCGTCGCCGGCGTTCCCCGCGCTGTGCCGGCGCTGCAGCAGCCGCGAGGCACGGGGGACTCCGGCACCGGCAGCAGCGGAGTCGACGGCGGCACCCGCCGCGGTGTCACGGCCTCCGGAGGACGCGCAGGAGCCAGACGCAGCGGGCCGGCACCTCGATCGGGCCGGGCGCGACCACGCTCGGACGCGGCGGCGCGCCGGTGGACCACT
>DATIMX010000184.1:0-3144 GCA_035474935.1 Geodermatophilus sp.
ACCAACAACCTCGACCCGGCCAGCCGCGAGCAGGTGCTCGACGCGCTGCGCACCTACGCCGGGGCGATCGTGCTGGTCACCCACGACGAGGGCGCGGTGCGCGCGCTCGACCCGGACAAGGTGATCCTGCTGCCCGACGGCACCGAGGACGCCTGGAGCGAGGACCTCGCGGACCTGGTCGAGCTGGCCTGAGCCACCGGGACGGCCGCCCGGCGAGGCGGCCCTGCACCGGTGGGTGGAGCCGGTCCACCCGATCACCCGTTCGCGTGGCCGACGTCGCCCTCCTGGGTGATCATGAGGAGGTGGGACGCCGAGGTCAGCGGGGCCCGGCGCCGACGGGACGAGCAGCCTCGACGGGCCACGGGCCCGCGGCTGGTTGCTGACGGAGGGGAGTCATGGCCGACTCGAGCACCGCGGATCTCAGCAAGGGCAAGCGCATCACCGGGGGCGACCGCACGTCACTGGCCGACGAGCTGCGCAAGCGCTACGACGGCGGGGAGAGCATCCGGTCGCTGGCGTCGTCGACCAACCGGTCCTACGGCTTCGTGCACCGGCTCCTGTCGGAGTCCGGCGCCACCTTGCGCAGCCGCGGGGGAGCCAACCGGAACAGCAAGAAGAGTTGAGCGAGCTCGCCGGCTCGACCGGGGACGGAGCACCTGCGGGCACGCGGTCGACCAGCGTCGGCGAGGAGGACGCGTGACCGGTGCCGACCGGGACGGGTGGGTGAGGACGGCGCGCGACGGCGCCGTCCTCACCGTCACCCTCGACCGGCCGGACCGGCTCAACGCGCAGACCCCCGCCACCTGGGCGGCCCTCGCCGCCGTGGGTGCCGCCCTGGACGACGGCGTGCGGGTCGTCGTCGTCCGCGGCGAGGGGCGCTCGTTCTCCGCGGGGCTGGACCGCAGCCTGTTCAGCACCGACCCCGGCACCGCCGGCGGCCTCGGCGAGCTGGGCCGGCTGCCCGCCGAGGAGACCCAGGAGCGCATCCGCCGCTACCAGGGCGGGTTCCGGTGGCTGCGCTCGCCGGGGGTCGTCTCCATCGCCGCGGTGCAGGGGCACGCCATCGGCGCCGGCGCGCAGCTCGCGCTCGCCTGCGACCTGCGCGTGCTCACCGAGGACGCCGACCTGCGGCTGCCCGAGGCCACCCTCGGGCTGGTGCCGGACCTCACCGGCACCAGCACGCTCACCGAGCTGGTGGGCTACTCGCGGGCGATGGAGATCTGCCTGACCGGCCGCCCGGTGCCGGCCGCTGAGGCGCTCGCCCTCGGGCTGGCCAACGCCGTCGTCCCCGCCGACGCGCTCGACGGGGCGGTCGGCGCACTGGTCGCCGCGATCACGGCGGCGCCCGTGGGGGCCAGCCGGGAGACCGCGGCACTGGTCCGCTCCGCCGTCCGCAACGACCCCGAGACCCAGGATGCCGCCGAGCGGGCCGCGCAGACCCGGCGCCTGGCCGAGCTGGTCGGCGGCCGCTGAACCGTCGGAGGGCACTGCCAGACTGCCTGCGGAACAGCCCGCCCGGTGGGGGTGTTGGCCGGTCGGGAGAGGGGGTGGCATGGACATGAGCGGTCCCATGACCTCCATGGCGGCGATGCGGTCCTTCCGCCGCGACCCGTCGGTCGTCGCGCGGGAGCTGCCCAAGGGCACCGTCCGGCGCATCCTCGGCATCGCCCGGCCCTACCGGCGTGACCTGACCTGGTTCGTGCTGCTGGTGGTCGGCTCGTCGGTCATCGGTGTGCTGACCCCGCTGCTGGCCGGGCAGATCGTCAACCGGATCGCGAGCCTGCAGGGGACGACGGGGGACATCGTCCGCATCGCGCTGGTCATCGCCGGTCTCGCGGTCCTCGACGCCGGCATCTCGCTGGCCACCCGCTGGTTCTCCGCGCGCATCGGCGAGGGTGTCATCTACGACCTGCGCAGCCGGGTGTTCGAGCACGTCCAGCGGATGCCGGTCGCCTTCTTCACCCGCACCCAGACCGGCGCGCTGGTCAGCCGGCTGAACAACGACGTCATCGGCGCCCAGCAGGCCTTCACCTCGACGCTGTCCGGGGTGCTCTCCAACGCCATCGGCCTGGTGCTCACCGCCGGCGTGATGTTCTCGCTGTCCTGGCAGATCACCGCGCTCTCGCTGGTGCTGGTCCCGGTCTTCGTGCTGCCCGCGCGCCGGATCGGCCGGCGGCTGCAGGAGATCACCCGGGAGTCCTACGGGCTCAACGCCTCGATGAACTCGACGATGACCGAGCGGTTCAACGTCGCCGGCGCGCTGCTGGTCAAGCTGTTCGGCCGGCCCGAGGCGGAGGCCGAGGGGTTCCGGGGTCGGGCCGCCCGGGTCCGCGACATCGGCGTCGTCTCGGCCATGTACGGCCGCACCTTCTTCACCGCGCTCACCCTCGTGGCGGCGCTGGCCACCGCGCTGGTCTACGGCCTCGGCGGCTGGCTGGCCTTCACCGGGTCGCTGAGCCCCGGCGACGTCGTGGCGCTGGCGCTGCTGCTGTCCCGGCTGTACGGCCCGCTGACGGCGCTCTCCAACGTCCGGGTCGACGTCATGAGCGCGATGGTCAGCTTCGACCGCGTCTTCGAGGTGCTCGACCTGCAGCCGATGATCCGCGAGGAGCCCGACGCCGTCCCGCTGCCCGACGACGACCGGTCGATCGAGTTCGAGCACGTCTCCTTCAGCTATCCCTCGGCCGCGGACGTCTCGCTACCGTCACTGGAGGACGTGTCGCTGCCCGAGCACGGCGGGCCGACGGCGGTGCTGCGCGACGTCTCCTTCCGCGTCGAGCCGGGCCAGCTCGTCGCGTTGGTCGGCCACTCCGGCGCGGGGAAGTCGACGATCGCCAACCTGGTGCCGCGGCTGTACGACGCGACCAGCGGCACGGTGCGGGTCGGCGGCATCGACGTCCGGCACGCCACGCTGGCCTCGCTGCGCGACGCGATCGGCGTGGTCACCCAGGACGCGCACCTGTTCCACGACACGATCCGCGCCAACCTGCTCTACGCCCGGCCGCAGGCGACCGACGACGAGCTGTGGGCCGCGCTGGGCGGCGCCCGCATCGCCGGGCTGGTGCGGTCGCTGCCCGACGGCCTGGACACCGTGGTCGGGGACCGCGGCTACCGGATGTCCGGCGGGGAGAAGCAGCGGCTGGC
>DATIMX010000185.1:0-3692 GCA_035474935.1 Geodermatophilus sp.
GCACACCTTCTCCCCGGCGAAGATGTGGATCAGCGGGCTGGACGCGCTGCGCAAGCCGCTGCTGCACCTGCACACCCAGGCCGACGCCGCCCTGCCGTGGGCGACGATCGACATGGACTTCATGAACCTCAACCAGGCCGCGCACGGCGACCGGGAGTACGGGTTCGTGCTGACCCGGCTGCGCATGCCGCGCACGACGGTCGCCGGCCACGTGTCCAACCCGCGGGTGCGCTCCCGGGTCGGCTCGTGGGCGCGGGCGGCCACGGCGGCGGCCGCCGCCCGGTCGCTGCGGCTGGCGCGCTTCGGCGACAACATGCGCAACGTCGCGGTGACCGAGGGCGACAAGGTCGAGGCCGAGATCCGCTTCGGCATGTCGGTGAACACCTGGGGCGTCAACGACCTGGTCGCCGTGGTCGACGCCGTCGAGGACAAGGCCGTCGACGCCCTCGTCGAGGAGTACGGCGACCTGTACGAGTTCGCCGACGACGCCCGCCCGGGCGGGCCGCAGCACGAGGCCGTGCGCTACCAGGCCCGCATCGAGGCGGCGCTGCGCAGCTTCCTCGAGGACGGCGGCTTCACCGCGTTCACCACGAACTTCGAGGACCTCGGCGGGCTGCGCCAGCTCCCCGGCCTCGCCGTCCAGCGGCTGATGGCCGACGGCTACGGCTTCGGCGGCGAGGGCGACTGGAAGACCGCGGCGCTGCTGCGCACCCTCAAGGTCGCCGCGGCCGGGCTGCCCGGCGGCACCTCCTTCATGGAGGACTACACCTACGACCTCACCGGGACGCCGAAGATCCTGGGCGCCCACATGCTCGAGGTCTGCCCGACCATCGCCGGCGACCGGCCGCGCGTCGAGGTGCACCCGCTGTCGATCGGCGGCCGCGAGGACCCGGCGCGGCTGGTGTTCACCGCGGCTCCGGGCGCGGGCGTCGTCGTCGGCTGGTGCGACCTGGGCGACCGGTTCCGCTGGGTGGCCAACGAGGTGGACGTCGTCGAGCCCGACGAGCCGCTGCCCAACCTGCCGGTGGCCCGCGCGGTGTGGCAGCCCCGGCCGGACTTCGAGACGGCGACCGAGGGCTGGCTGACCGCCGGCGGCCCGCACCACACGGTGCTGTCGACGGCGATCGGTGCCGACGAGCTGACCGACCTGGCCGAGGTCTTCGCGACCGAGCTGGTGGTCATCGACGCCGACACCACGCGCCGCTCGCTGGCGAAGGAGCTGCGCTGGGGCGCCGCCTACCACCGCCTGGCCCAGGGCCTCTAGGCCGACGAGTCGCTCTCGAGGAGGGCGGCGACCGCCGCCCGGGCCCGGACCCGGGCGCGGCCGTCGCCCTCCACCAGCGCGGAGATCACGGTCCCGTCCAGGACGGCGACCAGCTGAGCCGTGTCGGCGCCGGCGTGCCCGCAGCGGTCCAGTGCCTCGGTGAGCAGCGCGTCCACCCGACGTCGGGTCTGCTGGAGGACCGGCCGCAGCGCCGGGTGCCGGCCGCCGGCGAGGAAGCGCTCGTAGTGGGCCTGGAGATCGGCGTCCTCGAGTCGGTCGGGGCCGAGGACGACGTCCAGGACGATGCCGGCGACGCGGTCGGCCGACGTGCGACGCCGGGGGAGGGCGGCGACCAGCTCGGTGACCGGCCCCAGCTCGTCCTCCGCGGCGCGCTCGACGGCGGCCACGAGCAGGTCGTCGAGCGAGCGGAAGTAGTACGTGGTGGCGGCCAGCGGGACGCCCGCGGCGGCCGCCACCGCGCGGTGCGACGTCCCGTCGGGGCCCTCCGTCGCGACGAGCCTCGCCGCCGCCGCCACGATCGCCTCCCGGCGGGCCGCGCCCTTGGCCGTCGCCGCCCGGGACGCCCCGCCGGTCGCGGCCACGGTCAGTGGGCCGACGACGAGGAGAGGTTCAGGCCGACCACCCCGCCGATGATGAGCGCGATCGAGACCAACCGGAGGGTCGTCACCGGGTCCCGCAGGAAGACCATCCCCACGATCGCCGTCCCGGCCGCGCCGATCCCGGTCCACACCGCGTACGCGCTGCCCACCGGCAGGCTCCGCAGCGCCCACGACAGCAGGCCGAAGCTGATGGCGGCGGAGCTGATGAACGCCAGCGACCACCCCAGCCGGCTGAACCCCGCCGACAGCTTCAGCGAGACCGCGAAGGCCGTCTCGAACAGTCCGGCCACGATGACCATCGCCCACGCCACTGCAGGTCTCCTCACCTCGATTGAGACGACCGTACCAGAAACTGGTACAGCCGTACCGAATCGTCGGGGTGTGGCGCTACAGGGGGCCGCGGGCGACGGGGCAGGACATGCACCGCGGTCCGCCGCGGCCGCTGCCCAGCTCCGAGCCGGCGATCCGCACCACCTCGATGCCGGCCGCCTCGAGCGCGGCGTTGGTGACGGTGTTGCGCTCGTAGGCCACCGTCAGCCGCGGGGCGACGGCGAGGGTGTTGTTGCCGTCGTCCCACTGCTCGCGCTCGGCGGTGACCGGGTCGAGGCCGGTGTCGATCACCCGCAGCCGCTCGATGCCCATGGCGGCGGCCGCGGCCTCGAGGAACGGTGCCGGGCCGTGGACGACGAGGTCGGTGGTGTCGTCGTCGTCCGGCGGCACGTCCGCGGTGACCGTCCAGGCCACCAGGGAGTCGGCGACGGCGGGGTACACGACCATGGCGTCGACGTCGACCATCGTGGCGATGGTGTCCAGGTGCATGGTGGCCCGCTGCTGCGCGATCGGGACGACGAGCACCGTGCGCGCCAGCCCCCGGGCGAAGACGCGGCGGGCCAGGCGCTCCGCGCCGCCGGGCGTCGTCCGCTCGCCGACGCCGACTGCCACGACCCCTTCGGCGAGCAGCAGCACGTCGCCGCCCTCGAGGTGCTCCAGGGAGGCGCCGTAGAGCTGCTGGGCGCCGGCGAAGCGCGGGTGGTGGGCGTAGACGGCGGCGGTGATGGTGCTCTCCCGGTGCCGGGCCGGCATCGCCAGCGACGTCACCGCGACCTGGTCGCCCACCCACACCGACGAGTCGCGGGTGAACAGCAGGTTGGGCAGCGGGGGGACGACGAAGTCGCCGCGCGCCATGAGCGCCCAGGACAGGCCGCGGGCGCCGGGCAGCTCGTCGTGCGCCACCCCGGCGACCAGTGCGCGGGCGAGGTCCTCGGGGGAGAGGTCGGCCAGGTGGGCGGCCGTGGTGCGCTTGAGCGTCGCGCCCAGCCGCGGGTCCTCGACGGCGGCCGTGACCAGCTCCGCGCGCGCCGCGGGCTCGGTGAGGACCTCGGCCAGCAGCCGGTCCAGGTACAGCACCTCCACGCCCCGGGCCGTGAGCTCCGCGGCGAACGCGTCGTGCTCCTCCTGCGCCCGGCGTACCCACGGCACGCCGTCGAAGAGCAACTGATCGTTGTTGCGGGGGGTCAGCCGGCGCAGCTCGGGGCCCGGCCGGTGCAGCAGCACCGTCCGCAGCGGCCCGACCTCGCTGGTGGCGCCGAGGGGGGCGGGGTCCATGCCGGAAGGCTGGCACAGCCCCCGACCCGCCCGTCACCGGGAGGCGCGGACCTCCTCCCCGTGCACCGTGATCGCGTAGAGAACCAGCAGGTTGAAGGCGATCATCATGGCCGACCACCACGGGTAGGCGGGCAGGAAGGCCAGGTTCACCATGATGACGAGGACGGCGACGGTGATGCCGGCCAGCCGGGCGAACGCGTTGC
>DATIMX010000186.1:0-3774 GCA_035474935.1 Geodermatophilus sp.
ACCATGGAGCAGCTGGGCCGCGACCTCGACGCGGTGCTGCGGGCGCGGGTGCCCCACGGGCCGGTGGTGCTGGTCGGGCACTCCATGGGCGGGATGACCGTGATGGCGCTGGCCGAGGTGCGCCCGGAGCTGTTCGGGACGCGTGTCGTCGGCTCGGCGCTGATGAGCACCTCCAGCGGCAACCTCGCCGACCTGGACTTCGGCATGCCCGAGCTGCTCACCCGGGTGCGGGCGGCGGTGCTGCCGATCGCGGCGTACACGATGCGCCGCCGTCCCGGCATCGCCGAGCGCACCCGCCGGCTGGCCGCCGATCTCATCTCGTACGTCACCTGGTCGCTGTCGTTCGCGTCCAACGACGTCGACCCCGCGCTCGGCCGGTACGTCGACTCGATGATCGCCGGCACACCGGTCGAGGTGATCGCGGAGTTCTACCCGGCGCTGGCCGGCCTGGACCACACGGCGGCCCTCGAGCCGCTGCGCGCCATCCCGGTGCTGGTGCTGACCGGCGACAAGGACACGCTGATCCCGCCGGAGCACAGCGACACGATCGTGGAGCTGCTCGGCGGGCCGGACGCGCCGGGCGTCGAGCACGTCGTGGTCCACGAGGCGGGCCACATGGTGCCGCTGGAGAAGCCCGACGAGGTGACCGCCGCGCTGTCGGCGCTGCTGCGCCGGGTCGTCGCCGACCTCCCGATGGGAGCGGGACGGTGACCCGGCCGACCCACCTCGACGCCGCCGCCGAGGAGGTCGCCCGCACCGCGGCCGCTGCTCCCGACTGGGCGGCACTGGCCGCCGCGGCGCGCCCCTGCGTGGCCTGCCCGGAGCTGGCCGCCACCCGTCAGCACGTGGTGGTGGGCGACGTCCCGGCCGGCGGGCGCCCGCGGTTCGCGCTGGTGGGTGAGGCGCCGGGGGCGAACGAGGACGAGATCGGCCGGCCGTTCGTGGGGAGGTCGGGTCAGCTGCTCGACCGGTTGCTGGCCGAGGCCGGGCTGGAGCGCGCCGAGGCCGCCGTGCTCAACATCGTGAAGTGCCGCCCGCCGGGCAACCGGACGCCGAAGGCCTCGGAGGTGGCCCGCTGCAGCGGCTGGCTGCGGCGTCAGCTGGAGCTGCTGGACCCGCCGGTCGTCGTCGCGCTGGGGCTCTCGTCGGCCAAGTGGTTCCTCGGCCCGCGCACCGTGCTGGCGCAGGCCCGCGGCCGGGCGCACGACGTCGACGGGCGGGCGGTCTGGGCCACCTACCACCCGTCGGCGGCGATCCGGTTCGGCCCGAACGGGGCGCCGCGGGCCGGGCTGCTCGCCGACCTCACCGCGGTCGCGGGGAGCCTGGCGTGAGGCGCGAGCACGTGCTGCCGACCCCGGCCGACACCCGTGGGCTCGGCGCTGCGCTGGCCGAGCTGGTGCGCGCCGGCGACCTGGTGGTGCTGGTCGGCCCGCTGGGTGCGGGCAAGACGGCGCTGACCCAGGGCATGGGCGAGGCGCTCGGCGTGCGCGAGCCGGTCGCCTCCCCGACGTTCGTCATCTCCCGCGTGCACCGCGGCGGCCGGCTGCCGCTGGTGCACGTCGACGCCTACCGCCTCGGCGGGGTCGCCGACGTCGACGACCTCGACCTCGACGCGTCCACCGAGGAGTCGGTGACCGTCGTCGAGTGGGGGCAGGGGCTGGTCGAGCAGCTGGCCGACGAGCACCTCGAGGTGCGGTTGGACCGCCGCGACGACGACGTCCGGACGGCGCTGCTCGTGCCGCACGGTCCCGGCTGGGAGCAGCGCCTGGACGGGTCGGTCTGACCGGGCACCACGTCGTCGCCGGGGTCCTCGTCCGCGGGGCCACGGTGCTGATGGGTCACCGGTCGCCGGGCCGGCGCTGGTACCCCGACGTGTGGGATCTCCCGGGCGGGCACGTCGAGCCGGGGGAGGACGAGCCGGCCGCGCTGGCGCGGGAGCTGCGCGAGGAGGTCGGCGTCGTCCCCCGGAACCCGGTGCCCGGGCTGCGCCTGGCGCACCCGGCCTACGTCGACGTGGTCCGGCAGGCGGTCGCGGGAGCCGGTCGGGCCGCGGGACTAACCTGAGCGGTCGTGCTCGTCCTCGCCCTCGACACCGCCACGCCGACGCTGGTCGCCGGCCTCGCCCGGTGGTCCCCGGACGGCGCGACCGAGGTGCTCGCCGAACGGGCGGTGCCCTCGGGCAACCGGCACGCCGAGCTGCTCACCGTCGCGGTCACCGAGGTGCTGCACGACGCCGGTCTCGCGCTCGGCGACGTCGAGGCGGTCGTGACCGGGCTGGGCCCCGGACCGTTCACCGGGCTGCGGGTCGGGGTGGTCACCGCCGCGGCGATCGGCGATGCCCGCGGCCTGCCCGTGGTGGGCGTCTGCTCGCTGGACGCGGTCGGCTCCGGCGCCCGCACCGTGGTCACCGACGCCCGCCGCAAGGAGGTCTACTGGGCCGCCTACGCAGCCGACGGCTCGCGCACCGACGGCCCGGGTGTGGCGCGCCCGGAGGAGTTGACGGTCGCCGGCCCGGTCGTCGGCGACGCCCGGTTCGCCGAGCGGCTGGGCGTGGCGGTCACCCCGGCCGAGGTGACGACGGCGGGGCTGGTCCGGGCCGCGGCGCCGCAGCTGGCCGACCCGTCGTCCGCCGACCCGCTCGTGCCCCTGTACCTCCGCCGGCCCGACGCCGTCCCGCCGACGTCGTTCAAGCCGGTGACCACCGCATGAGCGCGCGGCTGCGGCCGATGCGGCTGGCCGACCTGGACGCCGTCCTCGAGCTCGAGGAGCAGCTGTTCGCCCCGGACACCTGGACGCGGGCGATGTACCGCGACGAGCTGGCCCGCACCGACACCCGCTCCTACCTGGTGGCCGAGGACGGCGACCGGGTCGTGGGCTACGCCGGGCTGATCGCCTACGACGACGAGGCCCACGTGGCCACCATCGGCGTCGCCCCGGACCGGCAGGGCGAGGGGATCGGCGCCGCGCTGCTCGACGCGCTGCTCGCCGAGGCCGATCGGCGCAGCCCGGTGGTGCTGCTGGAAGTGCGGGCGGACAACGAGGTGGCGCAGGGGCTGTACCGCCGGCGCGGGTTCACCGAGATCGGCCGGCGGCCGCGCTACTACCAGCCGAGCGGCACGGACGCCGTCGTGATGAAGCGGGAGAAGCTGTGAGCGGGGTGGGCGGGGAAGCGCTGGTGCTCGGGTTCGAGACCTCGTGCGACGAGACCGGCGTCGGCCTGGTCCGCGGGCGGACGCTGCTGTCCGACGCCCTGGCCACGTCGGTGGCCGAGCACGAGCGCTTCGGCGGGGTCGTGCCGGAGATCGCCTCGCGGGCCCACCTGGAGGCGATGGTGCCGACCGTGCACCGCGCGTTGGCCGAGGCCGGGGTGAGCGCCTCGGACGTCGACGCGGTCGCGGTGACCGCCGGGCCGGGGCTGACCGGGGCGCTGCTGGTCGGGCTGGCCGCGGCCAAGGCCTATGCGCTGGCGCTGGACAAGCCGCTGTACGGCGTCAACCACCTGGCCGCGCACGTCGCCGTCGACGAGCTGCAGCACGGCAGGCTGGCCGAGCCGTCGTTGGCGCTGCTGGTCTCCGGCGGGCACAGCTCGCTGCTGCTGGTGCCCGACCTCGCCCGCGAGGTGCAGTCGCTGGGCCGCACCATCGACGACGCCGCGGGGGAGGCCTTCGACAAGGTGGCCCGCGTGCTCGGCCTGCCGTTCCCCGGTGGCCCGCCGATCGACAGGGCGGCGCGGGAGGGCGACCCGGCGGCGATCGCCTTCCCGCGCGGGCTCAC
>DATIMX010000187.1:0-6722 GCA_035474935.1 Geodermatophilus sp.
AGCCAGGGCGCCAAACCGGGGCTCGGCGGGCTGTTGCCAGGCCCCAAGGTGACGCCCGAGATCGCCGAGATCCGGGGCATCCCGGAGGGCGTGGACTGTGTCAGCCCGTCGCGGCACGCGGAGTTCAGCGACGTCGACAGCCTGCTCGACTGGGTGGAACTGCTCGCCGCCGAGACCGGCCTGCCGGTGGGCATCAAGTCCGCCGTCGGCGACCTGACGTTCTGGGGTGAGCTGACCGAGCTCATGGCCACCACCGGGCGGGGCGTGGACTTCGTGACCGTCGACGGCGGGGAGGGCGGCACCGGCGCGGCGCCGCTGATCTTCACCGACTCGGTGTCGCTGCCCTTCCAGCTCGGCTTCGCCCGGGTGTACTCCGCCTTCGCCCGCCGCGGGCTGACCGAGCAGGTCACCTTCATCGGCGGCGGCAAGCTCGGCCTGCCCGACAACGCGGTCGTGGCCTTCGCGCTCGGCTGCGACATGGTCAACATCGCCCGCGAGGCGATGCTGGCGATCGGCTGCATCCAGGCGCAGAAGTGCCACACCGACACCTGCCCGACCGGCGTGGCCACGCAGAACGCCTGGCTGGCGCACGGCCTGGACCCGGCGCTGAAGTCCGTCCGGCTGGCCAACTACGTGGCCACGCTGCGCCGCGACCTGCTCAAGGTGGCCGAGGCGTGCGGCGTCGAGCACCCGGGGCTCATCGACACCGGCTCGGTCGAGGTGCTGACCGGCCGGACGGCGTCGACCCCGCTCGGGGAGGTGTACGGCTACGAGCCGGACTGGGGACTGCCCTCGGCCGCCGACCGGGCGGAGATCGCCCGGATCATGACCGCGGACGCGCCCCAGGGCGGCTCGGCGACCCCGTCGGAGGACGCGGTCGGCTGAGCCGCCCGGGACGCCCCAGGCGGCTGAGCTGCCCTTGCCGCCTCAGGCGGCCTCCGGCTCGGCGGCAGCCCGGAGGACGGCCGGCCGACCGACCACCACCACCGGCCCGTCGCAGTTCCAGCAGCGCGGGTCGCCCCCGCCCTCGGGTGCGTCCCGGCCGCCGACCTCGCACGGCGCGCACGTCCAGATGACCTCGACCCGGTGTTCCACCGACGGCTCCCCGGCTCTCCCTCCGTGGCCACCGGCTGTTCGATGCCGCGCGGTGGATACCCCCGCGCGGCGGCGTCGAACCGGGGTCAGGCCTCGCCGCGGAGGAGCTGCTCGAAGGAGGGGACGTCGGCGAACGGATCGGCCGGGCGGGCCGACGCCGGCCGGCCGGCGACGACGTCGGCCAGCTCGCCGGCGGCGCGGGTGATCCGCCCGCTCAGCTCCGCGCTGGTGCCGTCGCCGCCGGCCCAGTCCTCGCTCGCCGCGAACACCGCCGTCGGCACGGTGACCGCCCGCAGGTAGCTGAACAGCGGCCGCATGGCGTGCTCGAGGACCAGCGAGTGCCGGGCGGTGCCGGCGGTGGCGGCGAGCAGGACGGGCTTGCCGGTGAGCGCGTCCTTCTCCAGCACGTCGACGAAGGACTTGAACAGGCCGCTGTAGGACGCGGTGAACACCGGGGTGACGGCGATCAGCGCGTCCGCGCCGGTCACCGTCTCCACCGCCGCGCGCAGCGCCGCGTTGGGGAAGCCGGTGACGAACGCGTCGGCGACGTCGCGGGCGTGCTCGCGCAGCTCGACGACCTCGACGGTGGCGTCCTCGCCCCGCTCGCGCAGGGCCGCCACGGTCGCCGTCGTCAGCCGGTCGGCCAGCAGCCGGGTCGACGACGGGACCGACAGGCCGGCGCTGACGACGGCCAGGGTGCGGGTGGTCACGCCGTCACCTCCTCCGGGGTCTGCTGCCGGGCGGCGACGCGCGCGGCGTGGGTGGGCGCGTCGGGGACGTGCGCCGGCTTGAGCGCGGCGAACTCGCGGCGCAGCACGGGCACGACCTCCTCGCCCAGGATGTCCAGCTGCTCGAGCACGGTCTTCAGCGGCAGGCCGGCGTGGTCGACGAGGAACAGCTGCCGCTGGTAGTCGCCGACGTAGTCGCGGAAGCCGAGGGTGCGCTCGATGACCTGCTGCGGGCTGCCGACGGTCAGCGGCGTCTCGCGGGAGAAGTCCTCCAGCGAGGGGCCGTGGCCGTACACCGGCGCGTTGTCGAAGTAGGGCCGGAACTCCTCGACGGCGTCCTGCGAGTTCTTCCGCATGAACACCTGCCCGCCCAGGCCGACGATCGCCTGGTCGGCGCTGCCGTGGCCGTGGTGCTCGAAGCGCGAGCGGTAGAACTCGACCATCCGCTGCGTGTGCTCCTTGGGCCAGAAGATGTGGTTGGAGAAGAAGCCGTCGCCGTAGTACGCGGCCTGCTCGGCGATCTGGGGCGAGCGGATGGAGCCGTGCCACACGAACGGCGCGACGCCGTCCAGCGGCCGCGGCGTCGAGGTGAACCCCTGCAGGGGCGTGCGGAACTGCCCGGACCAGTCGACGACGTCCTCCCGCCACAGCCGGCGCAGCAGGGCGTAGTTCTCCACCGCCAGCTCGATGCCGTTGCGGATGTCCTGGCCGAACCACGGGTAGACGGGGCCGGTGTTGCCGCGGCCCATCATCAGGTCCACGCGGCCGCCGGCGAGGTGCTGGAGCATCGCGTAGTCCTCGGCGATCTTCACCGGGTCGTTCGTCGTGATCAGCGTGGTGGCGGTGGAGAGCTGCAGCCGGGTGGTCTGCGCGGCGATGTAGGCGAGCGTCGTCGTGGGGGACGAGGAGAAGAACGGCGGGTTGTGGTGCTCGCCGAGCGCGAAGACGTCCAGGCCGACCTCCTCGGCCTTCTTCGCGATGGTGACGATCGCCTGGATCCGTTCCGCCTCGCTGGGCGTGCGGCCGGTGGTGGGATCGGTCGTGATGTCGCTGACCGAGAAGACGCCGAACTGCATGTCGGTCTCCGTTGGTTGAGAGTGCAACTACCGGCCGGTGCAACGCATCCGGTCCCGCGGTATTCCCCTCGTCCGGCTCCCCCCGGAGGGAGGGCGGGCGCCGCACTGCGACGTCACTCGCGTCACACATGTGGTCCCCGCCATTGTCACGGGACGGTAACGCCGCCTACGGTGGCTTTCGTCCAGTCGGTCGTCTCGTCCCCGTTCGGGGAGCCTGACCGGACGCCGCCGAGTCGTGTCCGCCGTCAGCGGGCGCGAGCCGGGGACCCACCGCAGTACTGGGGTGAATCCCGTCCGCGTGCACGAAACGCGGGCCGGTAGGGCTGCTTCCCGCCCGAACCCGTCAGCTAACTCGGTAGGCGGCTCACGGAAGAACGGAGCACTCCGCATGCCCCGCCCCCGGGCCCTCGCGGCTCGCCGGTCGACCCGGCCACGCGCACTCCGCGCCTCTTTCCCGGCCAGCTGACCCGGCACCAGACCGCGCCCGCCGGCACCCCCGATCCGCCGGCGTCCCCGTAGACCGCGCCGCACCGGGCTGTCCTCTGCCATGAGGACCACCCCGCGCGCCCTCCCGCCACGGAGCACCCCCACCTGATGAACACCCAGCAGTTCCCGGCCGTCCCGGCCACCGACGCCCCCGCCAACCGGACCGCCCGGCGCCGCCTGCGGCTGCCCGCCCGCGGCCGCCGTCCGGCGATCCTGCTGGCCACCGCGGCCGCCGGCGCGATCGTGGTCAACACCGTCGTCGGCGCGCAGCCGGCCACCGAGGCCGAGGCCGAGACGGTCACCGCCTCGATGAGCGTCGCCGAGCAGCTCGGTATCACCGAGGAGTCGGCGCAGCAGCCGCTCGCCGCCCCGGCCGCCACCGAGCTGGCCCCGCTGCAGGGCCTCGCCGCCTCCCGCAGCGAGCGCCAGGCCGCCGAGGTGCAGGCCGCGCAGGTCCAGGCCGCCGCCGAGCAGGCCGAGCTGGACCGCCAGGCCGCCGAGAAGGCCGCCGCCGAGCAGGCCGCCCGCGAGGCCGCGGAGCGCGCGGCGGCCGAGAAGGCCGCGGCCGAGGCCGCCGCCCGTGAGGCCGCGGAGCGCGAGGCGGCCAAGGCCGCCGCTCCGGCTGCGGCCCCGGCGTCCGCCGCCGGCAGCTCGTCGTCGTCCGCGCCGCGCGGCTCCTTCAAGGATTACGCGATGAGCAAGGTCGGCAGCGCCCAGCAGTTCAGCTGCCTGGAGAACCTGTGGGGCAAGGAGAGCGGTTGGAACCCCAACGCGCAGAACCCCACCAGCACCGCCTACGGCATCCCGCAGTTCCTGAACTCCACCTGGGCGAGCACCGGCATCGCGAAGACGTCGGACGGTTACCGCCAGATCGACGCCGGCCTGATCTACATCGACAGCCGCTACGGCAGCCCGTGCGGCGCGTGGGCGCACTCGCAGTCCACCGGCTGGTACTGACAGGACCACCCTCTCCCCGCGCCTCGCACACTCGGCGCGGGCCCCTGAGGGGTGGCCGTTCCAGCACCCAGCACGCTCGCGGCGGGACCTTTCAGCAGCGCCGCACCGAGGGCCGTTCCCGTACTGCGGGAGCGGCCCTCGGCCGTGTCGGGGGTCAGGTGAGACCGAGCTGGCGGAGGCGCTCCGCCGTGTCCTCGAGGCCCCACATCTCGACGATGCGGCCGTCGTGGACGCGGAAGAAGTAGACCTCGTCGACGTCCTCGAAGCGACGACCGGTCGGTGGGTGACCGATCCAGGCGCCGGTGTGGGTCGCCGAGCAGCGGAACCGCCCGGCGACCTCGTCGTCCTCGGCGACGAGTGTGACCACCTCCACGTGCACGTCGGGGAACGAGGCCCGGAACGGCTCGACCCACCGCTTGGCGGAGGCCGCGAGGGAGGGGGAGAAGATCTCATCGGCCACGTCGAGGTCGCCCTGGTTGACCATCTCCTCCACCCAGCGGCGGACGACGTCCTTGTCGGCTCGGGTCACCACGTGCTCCTGTCCGGTCAGGGGGTCCGCGGGGCGTACATGATCACAGCGACCCCGACGAGGCAGACCAGCGCCCCGAGGACGTCGAAGCGGTCCGGCCGGTAGCCGTCCAGCGCCATGCCCCAGGCCAGGCTCCCGGCGACGAAGACACCGCCGTAGGCGGCCAGGATCCGGCCGAAGGCGGCGTCCGGCTGCAGCGTCGCGACGAAGCCGTAGGCGCCCAGGGCCACGACCCCGAGGCCGATCCACAGCCAGCCGCGGTGCTCCCGCACGCCCTGCCAGACCAGCCAGGCGCCGCCGATCTCGAGCACGGCGGCGGCGAGGAACAGGGCGACCGATCGGGCGACGAGCACGGGCGGATGCTCCCAGGCGGGGCGGTGCCGGGTGCGGGCGCGTGGTGGACTCGGAGGGTGACCGTCCGCGCCGTCCCGTCCGCCTTCGTCCGCGCGCACACCCAGGTGCGGCGGCCCTCCTGCGTGCCGGAGGTCCGGCTGCACGTCGCCGACGACGTCGTCGCGCTGTGGGAGGCGATGGAGGCCGCGGACGGCGGGGCGGGGGAGACCCCGCCGTTCTGGGCCGCCGCCTGGCCCGGCGGGCAGGCACTGGCCCGCTTCGTCCTCGACAGCCCGTCGGTGGTGGCCGGGCGGGCCGTCCTCGACCTCGGCTCCGGCAGCGGGCTGGTGGCGCTGGCCGCGCGCCTCGCCGGTGCCCGGTCGGTGCTGGCCAGCGACGTCGACCCGTTCAGCCGCACGGCGGTCGGCGTCAACGCCGCCCTCAACGGCATCGGCGGGATCAGCGTCACCGGCGACGTCCTCGGCCAGGACCCGGTCGGCATCGACGTCGTCCTGGCCGGCGACGTCTGCTACGACCGGGAGATGACCGAGCGGGTGCTGCCCTTCCTCGACCGGGCCCGCGCCCGCGGCTGCGAGGTCTACGTCGGCGACCCCGGCCGGCCCTACCTGCCGCACGACCGGCTCGAGGGCGTGGCCGTCTACGAGATCCCGGAGACCGAGGGGCCCGGGCTGCGCCGCACGACGGTCTGGCGGCTGCCCTGAGCGGCACGGTGCACGTCGGGACGTCGGGCTGGAGCTACGACCACTGGGACGGCGTCCTCTACCCGCCGGGCACCCCGCCGCGGGACCGGCTGGCGCACTACGTCCGGCGCTTCGGCACCGTCGAGCTCAACGCGAGCTTCTACCGCTGGCCGCGCACGGCGACCTTCGCCTCCTGGCGCCGCCGGCTGCCCCCGGGCTTCCAGCTCTCGGTCAAGGCCCCGCGCGGGCTGACCCACGCCAAGCGGCTGTACGCCCCCGAGACCTGGGTCGGCCGGCTCACCGCGTGCTGGCACGAGCTGGGGGACCGGCGGGCCGTCCTGCTGGTGCAGCTGCCGCCCACCCAGGTCCGGGACGACGCCCGGCTCGACTTCTTCCTCGGTCTGCTGCCGGACTGGATGCGGGTCGCGGTGGAGTTCCGCCACCCCAGCTGGCACGACGAGGCGGTGTACGCCCTGCTCGAGCGGCACGGCGCGGCGTACTGCGTGATGAGCGGCGCCGGCCTGCCGTGCGTGCTGCGGGCGACCGCGCCGTTCGTCTACGTGCGCCTGCACGGTCCGGACGACGCCCACCTCTACGCCGGCTCCTATCCCGACGCCGACCTGCGCTGGTGGGCCGACCGGATCGGCGAGTGGGCACGCGACGGTCGCGACGTCTACGCCTACTTCAACAACGACGGGCACGGGCACGCGGTCCGCAACGCCGAGACCCTGCGGGCCCTGACCGGGGGATGAGTCGTGCCGGGGTGCCTGGCCGGCGCAACCGCAGCACCTCGCTCATGCCGGCGGTCCGGGCGCCC
>DATIMX010000188.1:0-18525 GCA_035474935.1 Geodermatophilus sp.
GGAGCTGCTGGGACAGACACCGGTGTCCGTACTCCGGCCCCTGCCGTCCGACCGGAGGGCCAGACCGTCGGGTTCCGTCCTCCTGGGGCTCACCGGTGACTGTCGGGCTGAGTGGTGGCGTCCCGGGTGAAGCCGTCGAGCCAGCGACGTACGGCCGCGAGCACGTCCTCGGCGGACGACGCCACGGCGACCGTCACCTCCTCCGCGGGTGTCTCCGCGGTGGCGGCTCCCAGGGCCAGGAGCCGCGCCCGGAACTCGCTGGAGCCCTCGAGCCAGACACGGATGAGCAGTGCGGCACTCGGGTCGTCGACCACGTCGTCTCTCCTACGGGCTACCACGCAGCGTTGCCGAGTCCGGCATCCGAGAACCGCGCGATGCGGTCAACGTGCGAGGACCCATGCTGCGAGGTGACGCTCCGTGACGCAGTCCCCCGTACGGATGACCCACCACCACGGAGGGCGTGGCGGCTGGGCGGGCGGCGTCCCAGGACTCCAGGACCAGCGGCGCATGCGCGTCAGGGACGTCGTCCGGCCCTCGCGGGGATCACCGCTCCGGGCGGGGCCACGCTCCTCCAGGAGCCCGGCGCTCCCCGCACAGCGACCGACGCAGCCGCGTGATGTCCTGGACCAGTCGGGTCATCTGCTCGGTCGGGGGCACGCCGAGCTCGTCCTCCACCATCGCCCGGAAGAACTCGTAGGCCCGCAGAGCCTCGGCCAGGTTCCCCTGGGCCAGGTGGACGCGGACGACCGTCCGGTGGGCGCTCTCCCGCAGCGGATCGGCGCGGACCGCGGCGTAGGCGGCCTCCAGGGCCTCGCAGTGGCGGCCGAGGAAGGCGAGTCGGGCCGCCACCGCCTCCAGTGCCTGCATGCGGAGCTGACGCAGCCTCTCCCGCTCGAGGAGGACCCAGTCGTCGTACCAACCGGGCAGGAGGTCGCCGAGGAGCGTTGCGTCCGGCACCGCGACCTCGTCGGCACCTCCAGGCGGGCTGATCGCCCGCTGCGCCCAGTCGTCGAGCTCCCACACGTCCACACGGACGCCCGCCGCCAGTCGCAGCGCGCTCCCCGACACCTCGATCAGTCCGGGTGTCGCCTTGTTGAGCCGCCACAGCGCCGAGCGCAGGCTCCCGTGCGCGTGGTCCTCCGGCACGTCGGGCCACAGCTGGCCCGCCGTCGCCGTCCGGGTCGGCCGGTGGGACAGGCACAGGTGTGCCACCAGCCGCTGCACGCCGCGTGGCAGCTCGTCGCCGGCCGACCGCTGGTGGCGGCCGGGGACCTCGAGGCGGAAGCCGTCGAGCAGCGTGACACGGGCAACCGGTGAAGTGTCCACGGGCCTGGTCCCTCCTCTGGGTCGAGCGAGCGATCACCGGACAGCGCTGCCGCGACCGGTCATCCAGCTCGGGATCAGGCCGCCTGGACGACCGCCCCGGCTGGGCTCGGTGACAGCCGGTCCGGCACGGGCAGGCTCGTCGGGGCGGGGGCGCTCGGGCCCGCTCGGACGGGGACACGACCCCCGACGGGGCCTCGACCGTGCGGGCTGGTGGACGGCGTCGGTCACCTCGCCCGCAGTGGGCTCCGGGACGGGGAGCGGCCGGCCGCTCACGGGGATGGGCGCGTACGCCCCGGCCACTCCGGGATCGACGAGCCGGTCAGGTGGTGCGGCTCGGCGGTGCCTGGCCGGCCTGACCGCCCTCGTTCGCGCTGGTGGTCCTCAGATGCAGGTGTATGACGCTGCCCGACATGGTTCCCCCTGGACGCACGCGCATGAGATGCGGAACAGGAACGCTATTCCCGTCCGACCGCCGGGACCGTACGCACTTGTGCGTACCCGGCGGACCACACCGGCTCCAGGAGGACGTGGCCGCCGGGCCCGGACGCCACCCGCGATGCGGCGTGACGGAATACCCTCAGCACCGTGTCGCGCACCACGAGGCGTCATGCAGCGTGGTTGGAGCTCGTCGGCGACATCCTGCAGGGACAGCCCGGGGCACGGGAGTTCCCGCACGCGCAGGTGGCGGACCTGCTCCTCGAGTCCTTCGAGGCGGCCTGCTGCTCGCTGAACGTCGTGGACCGCGCCTGGGTTGACCACGTCGTCGGGGGCTGGCCGGTCGGTTACCTGCCGACGACGCCGCCGTCCGGTGTCCTCCCCGACGCGACCACGCAACCGCTGATCCGCTGGTACGCCGTCACGGGCAGCTCCGCCCCCCAGATCCTGGGCCGGGTGCCGCGCGCGGTGGCGGATCCGAGGATGTGCACGCAGTGGACGGCGTTCGCCCGTCCCTTCGGGATCACCCACCAGCTCGCGCTCCCCCTCCGAGTGGGCGCCGGCATCGAGGCCTACGTGGTCAGCCGTCCCGACGACGACTACGACGACGCCGATGCCGACCTGGCCACCCTGGTCCTGCCGGCACTGGCTGCGCTGGTCCGCCAGCACCGGGTGCTCTCCGGCCTGCCGGAGTCGCAGGTCGACCGCGTCCGGGGCCGCCGCCTGACCGAGCGCGAGTTCGCCGTGCTCACGCTCCTCGGGGCAGGTCTCACCGCCCAGGCGATCGCCCGCCGCCTGAACAGCTCCCCCCGGACGGTGCACAAGCACCTCGAGCACCTGTACCGCAAGCTCGGCGTGCGCGACCGGCTGATGGCGGTCCAGCGGGCCCGGGACGCCGGCCTCCTGCCGACGCCTCCCCAGGCCGGCGGACGACGCGCGACCGCGGACCGCACCGCGCTGATCCCGTCCCCCCGCAGCGGGGAGCACCTCCCCGCCGTCGGGCACTCCGGGCGAGGCGACGGCGGGTCCTGACGCCCGTCGGTGCAGCGGCCGGCGGTCAGGTCGCTCGGCGGCCGGCGCGCCAGACCTGTGCGACGTGCCGGGTCCTGGTGATGTCGCGCTCGGGGTCGCCGTCGACGAGCAGGAGGTCGGCGCGCCGCCCTGGGGTGAGCGTTCCCCGGTCGGGGAGGCCGAGTGCGGCGGCCGGGGCGCTGGTCGCCGCGGCCAGGGCCGCGGCCGTCGGGAGGCCGGCCGCCACCAGCAGCACGAGCTCGTCGTGCAGGCTGACGCCGTGGGCGGTGCCCGGGCTGGACGCGTCGGTCCCGGCCAGGATCCGCCGGCCCGCCCGGTGCAGCCGGCCGACGGTCGACATCGCGTGGCCGAGGTCGGCCCGGGCGCCCGGCGCGACCGGGAAGTCCATCTCCAGCCCGGCGCGCTGGCGCGGGTCCAGGAACCGACCGAGGTGGGGATCAGCGGCCAGGGCCCGGCCCCGGTGGTGCCCGGCGCGGGCCGCGAGCGAGGTGAGCGTGGGGATGACGAACACGTCGCCGTGCGCGACGGCGTCGAGGAACTGCGGTGCGGGCGGCTGGTCCACGAACAGGTGGGCCAACCCGTCGACGCCCGCGCCGATGGCGACCAGCGCGTGCGCCTGGGTGAGGACGTGGGCCACCACGAGGAGGCCACGGGCGTGCGCCGCGTGGACCAGCGCCCGCACCGTGTCCGCGGTCAGGGTGGGGCACGGGTGTCCGGTGGTCGTGCCGTCCTCGAGGACCACCTTGAGGAGGGAGGAGCCCTCCGCCACCCGCGCCGCCACGAAGCTCTCGGCCTCCTCCGGCCCCGCCACCGTGGGGAAGGGCGGCAGCAGCCCCCGCTCGACCAGCCGGGTCGGGTGGCCGCCCGGAGCGGTGGCGCCGATGCCGGCCGAGCGCAGATCGGCTGCGCCGGGATCGGCCGCCGCCTGCTGCCGGAGGGACCCGACGAGCTGGGGATCGGCGAACAGGTCCACCTCCGTGGTGACCCCTGCCCGCAGCGCCGCCTGCAGCGCGCCGGGGAGGACGTGCACGTGGGCGTCGACCAGGCCAGGAAGGAGGGTGCGCCCGCGGGCGTCGAGGACCGGCACGCCCGCCGGTGGGGTCAGCCGCTCGGCGAGCGCGGCGACACGCCCGTCCCGGACCAGCAGGCAGCCAGGCGGCCGGAAGCGGTGCCCGTCGAAGAGCTTGGCTCCCCGGATCAGGAGGCCGTCCGGCGCCACCGTGACCTCCACCCTCCCGTCGGGCGTGGCCGGACCGACGGCGTCCGCCGCGACCCGACACCGCCGCCCGCATCGCGGCCCGCCCGTGGTCTGTCGACAGGGTCCCAGGATCCGGTCGGGCCGGCCTGCCGACGGGCACCCGCGCGAGCCGACCGGGCCCGCTCCACCTGCCTGTGGGAAGGCCGCCCTGTGGGGATCCCCCGGCGGTCCTAACCTCGGAGCAGTGAGCGTGGAGCGGGCCGCAGCGTCGTCGGGTGTCGGGTTCCGGTCGGAGCGTGGCCCGGTCCTCGTCGGGATCATGCTGTCCACGGCGCTGGTGGCCATCGACGCGACGGTGATCGCGACCGCCGTCCCGTCGATCGTGGCGAGCCTCGGCGGGTTCGCCGAGTTCCCGTGGTTGTTCTCCGTCTACCTGCTCGCGCAGGCGGTGACCGTGCCGGTCTACGGCAAGCTGGCCGACGTCTTCGGGCGCAAGCCGGTGATGCTCGTCGGCATCGGCCTGTTCCTCCTCGGGTCGATCCTCTGCGGCGTCGCGGGGAGCATGGGGGCGCTCATCGCGTTCCGCGCCGTCCAGGGCCTGGGCGCCGGCGCGGTCCAGCCGATGTCGATGACGATCGTCGGTGACCTGTACTCGCTCAGGGAGCGCGCGAAGGTGCAGGGCTACATCGCCAGCGTCTGGGCCGTGTCGTCGGTCGTGGGCCCGACCCTCGGCGGTGTCTTCTCCCAGTACCTCAGCTGGCGGTGGATCTTCTTCGTCAACATCCCGCTCTGCCTGGTCGCTGCGGCGGCCATCGCCCTGCGGTTCCACGAGCAGGTGGACCGGCGCCGTCCGCGGATCGACTACGCCGGGGCGGCCACGCTCACCGTCGCCCTGACGCTGCTGGTCCTGGGGCTGCTCGAGGGCGGCCAGGCCTGGGCGTGGGGGTCCCCGCAGGGCATCGCCGTCCTCGTGACCGGCGCCGTCCTGCTCGGGCTGTTCGTCGGGATCGAGCGCCGGGCGGCCGATCCCGTCGTCCCGCTCCGGCTGCTGCGCAACCGGCTGCTCGTCGCGACGAACCTCGCATCCGCCTGCGTCGGCGCCGTGCTGCTCGGACTGACCTCCTACGTGCCGACGTTCGCGCAGGACGTCCTCGGCACCGGCCCGCTGGTCGCCGGGTTCGCGCTGGCCGCCCTGACGCTCGGCTGGCCGATCTCGGCGTCGCTGTCCGGCCGGGTCTACCTCCGGATCGGCATCCGGTCCACCGCGCTCGTCGGCGCCGCGATCGTCGTCCTCGGCTCGGCGCTGCTGCTCCTGCTCGACGGGTCCTCGAGCGTGCTGCAGGTCGGCGCGACGGCGTTCGTGATCGGCCTCGGCATGGGCTTCACCGCGGCGCCGACGCTCATCGCCGCCCAGTCGGCGGTGCAGTGGCACGAGCGCGGCGTGGTCACCGGCCTCAACATGTTCTTCCGCTCCGCGGGCAGCGCCGTCGGGGTCGCCGTCTTCGGCGCGGTCGTCAACGCGACCCTCGGGAGGTCGGGGGTGGAGGGCGACCGGGTGGCGCCGGAGGCGCTCACCACCGCGGTGCACTCCGTCTTCCTGGGGACGACGGTGCTGGCCGTGGCGATGCTGGCCGCCGTGCTGCTCATGCCCCGCGACCGCGGCCGGGCGCAGACGCCGGCGCAGGGGGCCACCGAGGTCGCCGCCGGCTGACCGGGTCCGGTCGAGCCACCGCCCCCGCGGGCCGGTGCACGGCGCGCGAGGGCGGGTGGCCGTGGGGCTCAGGCGGCCCGGACGGTGAACGGCGCGGTGATCACTCGGCCGTCGGCCAGCCGGAACTGCGCCCACAGCCGGTAGGTCCCGGCAGTCGGGAACTCGGCGTGCACGTCGAGGTCCGGGCCGAAGGTCTGCCCGGGGAGGGCGAAGACCGGCCGCCCGCCGTCGTCGGTCACCTCGGCGTGCTCGTGGGCGAAGGTCTCGCCGTCGGCCCGCATGACCACGACGTGGCCGGCGGCGGCGAGGTACGGCTGCAGATCGTCGACCGGGCGACCGGTCGCCGCGTCGGTGACCGTGAAGTCCAGGTCGCTCACGTCCCCGGCCACGGCGTCCCCCTCCAGGTCGACCCGCACGCCGTCGACGACCACGGTGCGCGGCCCGGGGGTCAGGACCACCGGGTCCGGCGTGGGGCCTGCCACGGTGACCACCTGCCGCTGGAGGACGTCGCTCATCTCGCCCTGCCGCCGGAACTCGGTGTTGACGACGTACCGGCCGGCGGTGGGGAACGTGACCTCCACGGCCAGCTGCCCGGGCTCGCCGGTCGGCTGCGGGTGGACGTGCGCGAACGTGCCGAGGTCCTCGCGGGTGGCGATGAGGTGCATCCACGCCTCGTGGCTGCGGGTGAGGTCCTCGACCGGCGCGCCGGAGGCGGAGTCGACGACGGTGGCGACGAGCCGTGTGCTCTCACCGGGACGGACCTGTGCGGGCAGCTCGAGCCGCACCTCGACACCGGCCTCGGCGGCGTCGGTCGGCGGTACCTCGGCGGTCATCATCTCGCTCATGGCCGGGCGCATCGGCATGCCGGTGCCCTGCATCCAGGCCAGCGTGCCGTTCATACCGCGCTCGGCGGCGTCCATCCGGCTCACCGCGGTCAGGCCGGCGCCGAGCGCGAGCGCGACGACGGCGATCCCGGTCAGGTAGGCGTACTGGCCGATCCGCGCCCGCACCGGCGGGTGCAGGATCTCGGCCACCGTGGCCGGACGGCGGAACCGGCGCAGCCGCAGCGCGTTGGTCAGCACGCTGACCGAGCTCATCGCCATCGCCGCGGAGGCGAGCACCGGGTCCAGCAACAGCCCGTTCCACCCGTACAGCGCGCCGGCGGCCACCGGGATGAGCAGCAGGTTGTAGCCGAACGCCCAGGCCAGGCCCTGCTTCATCGTGGCCACCGTGCGCCGCGACAGGGCGATCGCCGAGACGATGCCGCGCAGGTCGCCGCCGACGAGGGTGACGTCGGAGGCGGCGATGGCGACGTCCGCGCCGGTGCCGATGGCGATGCCCACGTCGGCGGCGGACAGGGCCGCGGCGTCGTTGATCCCGTCGCCGGCCATCGCGACCACGTGCCCCTGGTCCTGCAGCTCGCGGACCTTCGCCGCCTTGTCGGCCGGCAGCACCTCGGCGAGCACGTGCTCGATGCCGACCTGGCCGGCGATCGCCCGGGCCGTGGCGGTGGCGTCACCCGTCAGCATCCACACCTGCACGCCCAGCGCCTGGAGCTGTGCGACGGCCTCGGCAGACTCGGGCTTGACCGTGTCGGCCACGGCGATGGTCGCGGCGGGCTGCCCGTCGACGGCTACGAACATCGGGGTCTGCCCGGCCGCGGCGGCACCGGCGGCGGCGTCGGCCAGCGCGGACACGTCCACGCCCCGCGCGCTCATCAGCGCCCGGTTACCGGCCAGCACGTGCGCACCGTCCACGGCGGCGTCGATGCCGTGCCCGGGGACGGCGTCGAAGGAGCGCAGCGCGGGCAGTCGCAGCCCGCGGGCGGTGGCGGCGGCGACGACGGCCTCGGCGACGGGGTGCTCGCTGCCGGTCTCCGCGCCGGCGACCAGGGCCAGCACGTCGTCCTCGGTCCAGCCGCCGACCGTGGTCACCGAGGTGAGTGACGGCCTCCCGCGGGTGAGGGTGCCGGTCTTGTCCAGGACGACGGCGGTGACCCGGCGGGCGGTCTCCAGCGCGTCGCCGTTGCCGACGAGGATGCCCAGCTCGGCGGCCCGGCCCGTACCCACCATGACCGCGGTCGGCGTGGCCAGGCCCAGCGCGCACGGGCAGGCGATGATCAGCACCGCGATCGTGGTGGTGATGGCCATCGTCAGCCGGCCGGTGTCCGGGCCGAGGAACGCCCACGCGAGGAAGGTGGCCCCGGCCAGCAGGAGCACGATCGGGACGAACCAGGCCGAGACCCGGTCGGCCAGCCGCTGCATCGGCACCTTCGCGCCCTGCGCGTCCTCGACCAGGCGGACGATCTGGGCCAGCGCGGTGTCCTCGCCCACCGCGGTGGTCCGCAGCACCACCGTGCCGGTGCGGTTGAGCGTCGCGCCGATCACCGGATCGCCGACGCCCTTGTCGACCGGGAGGCTCTCGCCGGTCAGCATGCTCTCGTCGACCGCGGTCGCGCCCTCGGTGACGACGCCGTCGACCGGCACCTTCTCCCCCGGCCGCACGCGCACCAGGTCGCCGAGGACGACCTGCTCGACGGGGACGTCGACCTCCGCGCCGTCGCGCAGCACCCGCGCCGTCTTCGGGGCGAGCCCGACCAGCGCGGTGATGGCCGCGGCGGTGCGCTTCTTGGCGCGGCCCTCCATCCACCGCCCGGCCAGGACCAGGGCGAGGATGACCAGCGAGGTCTCGAAGTAGACGTGCAGCGGCAGGCCCCAGCGCTCGGCGGCGGCCGGCCAGAGGGTGACGAAGGCGCTGTAGCCGTAGGCGACGCCGGTGCCGAGGGCGACGAGGGTGTTCATGTTCGTCGACCGGCGCCGGGCGGCGGCCCAGGCGGCGGCGTAGACCTCCCGCCCGGCCCAGGACTGCACGACGGTCGCGACCACGAGGATCGCCGGCATCAGCCAGTCCATCGTGTCCGGGTACAGCGGCACGTACATCAGGGCCATCAGCCCGAGCCCGACGGCGAGGGTGACCTGCCACTTCCTTCCCAGCGCGGTCAGGTGGTCGTCGTCGTGGTCGTCCGGGACCTCGGCGGGCCCGGTCGCGGGCTGCGCCTCGCGGCGCGGGGTCGCGGTGTAGCCGGCGCGGGCCACCGCTGCGGTCAGCTCGTCGAGGCCCACCTGCTGCGGGTCGAAGCGGACGGTGGCGACCTCCGTGGCCAGGTTGACCTCGGCGGCGGTCACGCCGTCCACACGGTTGAGGGCCTTCTCCACCCGGCCCACGCACGAGGCGCAGGTCATGCCGCCGATCTCCAGCGTGCACACGGTGGGCGGCGGGGCGGTCGTCGTCATCGTGGACCTCCTGGGGGGTCGGGTGCTGGGGTCGGGGTCGAGCCTCGGCGGCGGACGAGCGGCTCGGACCGGCGGAATCGCCGGGTTCCGCGTCAGGTCTGCGTGGCGGCGGCGTAGGCGCCCGGGGTCCACGCAGCGAGCACCTTGGGCCGCAGCGTGGCGCCGAGGCGGTGGTAGAAGCGCTGGGCGTCGACGTTGTCGGCCTCGACGCCCCAGCGGATGAGCAGCCGCTCGGGCGCGGCGAGGGCGGCGAGGGCGGCCATGAGCCGGCGGCCGACGCCGGCGTCGCGGGCGCCGGGCCGGACGTAGAGGTCGTCGAGGGCGAGGACGTCACCGCCGGTCCACAGGTGCAGCTGGCGGACGGCGGAGACGTAACCGACGGCCTCGCCGCCGCGCTCGGCCAGCAGCACGACCACCTCGGGTCGGGCGAGCAGGGTGCGCCACCGGTCGTCGCTGACGTGCAGGTGCGCGGCCTGGTCCTCGTGGGCGGCGATCTCGCGGACCATCGCGGCGACGTCGGGCGCGTCGTCCGGCGTGGCCCGCCGGATCGGGACCGCGGTGAGGGCTGCGCGGTCGGTCGTGGGTGCGTGGGTCATCGGAACTCCTCGGGGAGGGGTGCGGATCCGGCGGGACGGCGGGTGGCCGGGGCGGGAGCGGAGGGCCCGCTCCCGCCCCGGGAGGTCACCGGCGGAGTCGGCGTCGGGCGTGTCAGCAGTGGGCGTACTCGTGCGGGCGGAGCAGCATCGCCGCTGCCATCGCGACGAGCATGAGCACGTGGCCCCACAGCATCAGGGCCCCTTCGCTGATCAGGTCGAACGCCAGCGGCACGAACAGCACGAGGAACGGCAGGTACATCGCCGCGCCCATCTCGGCGATGGGCCGCCAGCGGTGACCGCGGATCCTCATCCACGCGGACATCGCGACCGTCATGTCCGTCGCCATGATCAGTGCGCCCGTGTACGGGTCGTGCATCAGCCCGGTGGCGCCGGTGGCGTCGAGCACGAGGGTCCAGACGGGGTGCAGGGCCACCATGCCGACGGCCATGGCCACGACCATCTCGAGGAAGTGCAGGACGAACTTCCGGGCGCTCAGCCGGTGCGCGGTGTGCGCCCGGGGGTCGGGGTGGGTGGGGGTCGCGCTCTGGGTGGGGGTCACGTCGTGCACGGCGGGTCTCCAGGGGGACGGGTCGGTCGGGGTCAGGGGACGAGGGCGTAGCCGGCCTCGTCGACGGCGGCGGTGATGTCGGCGCGGTCGACGGGGCGGTCGGCGGTGACGGTGACCGTGCCGGTGGCCAGGTCGACGGCGACGGACGCGACGCCGTCGACGGCTGCGATCTCCTCGGTGACCGCGCGCCGGCAGTGGGCGCAGGTCATGCCGGTGACCGTGAAGGTGGTCGAGCCGATGAAGGTGCGGGGCGTGCTGGACAGCATGGGAACTCCTCGACGGCGGGTGGTGCTGCGGTCGGGGACGAGACTCGCCGCGGCGGCGGGTCCTTCTCACCGGGGAAATCGCCGGGATCTGCCGGGGATCGGCGCCCGTGTCGCCGCTCCTGGACCTGTCCGTTCCGGTCGGTACGGTCGGGCCCGTGCTGGCCGGACGGGACCACGAACGCGCGGCGATCGCCGCCCTGCTCGACGCCGCCCGCACCGGGTCCGGTGGAGCGCTGGTGGTCCGCGGCGTCGCCGGGTCCGGCAAGTCCACGCTGCTGGCCGACGCCGTGACCGCCGCCTCCGGGATGCGGGTGCTGCACACCTCCGGCGTGGAGTCGGAGTCCCCGCTGGCCTTCGCCGCGCTGCAGCGGCTGCTGTGGCCGCTGCGCAGCCGGATCGAGACCCTGCCGGCACCCCAGCGGGCGGCGCTGCTCGCCGCCCTGGGTCAGGCGGAGGGTGAGGGCGAGCGGTTCCTGGCGTTCCTCGGCACGCTGAGCCTGTTGGCGGACGCCGCGGAGGACACCCCGGTGCTGGCCGTCGTCGACGACGCGCACTGGCTCGACGACGCCTCCGCCGCCGCGCTGCTGTTCGCCGCCCGCCGCCTGCAGGCCGAGCGGGTCGCGCTGCTGTTCGCCGCCCGCGACGGCGAGGCCCTCGGCTTCGACGCTCCCGACCTGCCGACCGTCGTCCTCGGCGGCGTGACCGGGGAGGCCGCCGACGCGCTGCTGACCGCCCGGGCCGGTGGGGCCGTGGACCCGGCGGTCCGGAACCGGTTGGTGGCCGCCACCGGCGGCAACCCGCTCGCCCTCGGCGAGCTCGCCACCGCGCTCACCGGCGACCAGCTCTCCGGCCGGGCTCCGCTGCCCGCGCCGCTGCCGCTGACCGAGGGCGTCGAGCGCGGGTTCCTCGACCGCCACCGGCGGCTCAGCCCGGCCGCGCAGTGGTTGCTGCTGGTGACCGCGGCCGACGACACCGCCCGGCTGAGCGTCGTCCGCGGCGCCGCCGAACGGCTGGGTGCCGGCGACGAGGCCCTCGACGAGGCCGAGCGCACCGGGCTCGTCCACGTCGACGGGGACACGGTGGTCCTCTACCACCCGCTGGTCCGTTCGGCGGTCTACCGCGCAGCCACCAGTGCGCAGCGCCGCGCCGCGCACCGCGCGCTCGCCGACGTGCTGCACGCGGATGCCGACCGCAGGGCGTGGCACCTGGCCGCCGCCGCCGACCGGCCCGACGACGAGGTCGTCGCCGCACTGGACGCCGTCGCCGAGCGCGCCGCGGCCCGGGGCGGGCACGAGGCCGCCGCGGCCGCCTGGGCCCGCGCCGCGGAGCTCACCGGCGGCGGGCCGTCGCGCGGTCGGCGGCTGTACCTGGCCGCGTCGTCGAGCTGGCTGGGTGCGCGCCCGTCCCGGGCGGCGGCGCTGGCGGCCGCGGCGTCGGCCGACGTGACCGAGCCGCTGCTGCGCGCGCAGCTGCTCACGCTGCAGGGGCAGATCGAGTGGAACACCCGGTCCCTCGACGAGGGCTACGACCACGTCGTGCAGGCCGCTCAGGTCGCCGCCGGCGTCGACGAGGCGCTGGCACAGCAGCTGGCGATGCTCGCCGCCGCGCTGGCCGCCTTCGGCGCGCGATCGGCGCGGGACGTCGACCCGGCCGCGCTGGTCCCCGCGCCGGCGCCGGGCGCCCCACCCCGGGTGCGGGCAGCGCACGCGCTGCTGCGCGGGTTCCGCTCGGCCGCCGACCGGGACTGGGCCACCGCGGCCGAGTGCTTCCGGGCCGCCTTCGCCCTCACCGACACCGACCCGGTCGACGACCACGTGCTGCAGCCCAACCTGGGCGTCGCGGCGATGCTGATCGACGACGACGAGCGCGCGCTGCGGCTGCACGCGCAGCAGTTGACCGCCGCCCGCCGCGCCGGGGCGCTGAGCATGGTGGAGCACGCCCTCACCCGCGGCGCGCAGTTCCAGATCGCCACCGGGGCCTGGGCGCAGGCCGCCGGCGCCGCCGCCGAGGCGTTGCCGCTGACCGCGAGCACCGGCCATCCGGGGCTGACCGCGTTGCCGACCGCCGAGCTCGCCGTGCTGGCCGCGCTGCGCGGGGACGACGCCGCCGACCGTCTGCTGGCGGAGGTGGCCGCGATCCGGGAAGCGCACCCGGTCGGGCTCACCGACGTCATCGTCGTCGACCTGGTGCACTGGGCACGGGGCCTGCGCGCCGCCCGGCAGCCGGCGTCCGCGCTGCACCACCTGGAGCAGATCAGCTCACCGGAGTACCGCCGCACGGCCGCCCTCGACCGCCTCGAGGCCGCGGTCCGCGCCGGCCGCGAGGACCTCGCCCGCGCCTGGCTGGGCGAGGTGGAGGAGTTCGCCGCGGGCACCGGCGCCCCCGCCGCGGTCGCCGTCGTCGAACACGGCCGCGCCCTGCTCGCCGGTGCCGGGGACGCCGAGGAGCACTTCCGCCGCGCGCTCGCCGCCCACGCCACGTCGCTGCGCGTGCCCGACCGGGCCCGCACCGAGCTGGCGTTCGGCGAGCACCTGCGCCGCGCCCGGCGCCGCGTCGACGCCCGCGAGCACCTGCGCACCGCCCTGGCGCTGTTCGAGGAGCTCGGCGCCACCCCGTGGGCCGGGCGCGCCGCCCAGGAGCTGCGCGCCTCCGGCGAGACCGCCCGCCGCCGGGACGTGTCCACCGCCACCGACCTGACCGCGCAGGAACGCCAGGTCGCCGCCCTGGTCCGGCAGGGGCTGTCCAACCGGGACGTCGCCGCGCAGCTGTTCGTCAGCCCGCGCACCGTCGACTTCCACCTGCGCAACGTGTTCAGCAAGCTCGGCGTCGCTTCCCGCGCCGAGCTCACCGCCCTCTCGCTCGACCTCTGACCGGCCGGGTCCGCGGACCGTCCTCGCCCCTCCGGTCCGTGCGCCGCGCTCCGACGCCGGCCGCCGCGCCGGACCGGCGTCGCGGCCCCGGACCTGGCGGTTCCACCGGCGTGAGGCCGGTGCCCCGCTCCTAGCGTCCGGGACGGACCCGCCCCGGTGAAGGAGCCCCGATGACCCCCACCCCCACCGCCCCGGGCGCCGCGCCCCTCGACGCCATCGTCATCGGGGCCGGCCAGGCCGGTCTGGCCCTCGGCCACCACCTCGCCCGCCGCGACGCGGACTTCCTGCTGCTCGACGCCGGCCCGGAGATCGGCTCCTCCTGGCGCTCGCGCTGGGACTCGCTGCGGCTGTTCACCCCCGCCCAGTACGACGCCCTGCCGGGCCTGCCCTTCCCCGCGCCGGCCGACACCCACCCGGGCAAGGACGACGTCGCCGACTACCTGGCCGCCTACGCCGCCCACTTCGACCTGCCGGTGCGGCTGGACTCCCCCGTGCTGCGGTTGCACCGCGACGGCGACGGCTCCTTCGCGGTCACCACGCCGACCGGAACGCTGCGCGCGGGGCAGGTGGTGGTGGCCACGGGGCCCTTCCAGACCCCGCACGTCCCCGCCCTGGCCCAGCAGCTGGACCCGCTCGTCCCGCAGCTGCACAGCGCCGGGTACCGCAACCCCACCCAGCTGCCCGCCGGTGCCCGGGTCCTGGTCGTCGGCGCGGCCAACTCCGGCCTGCAGATCGCCGCCGAGCTCGCCGAGCGGTGCTCCGTCACCGTCGCGGTCGGGTCCCGGCCGCTGGAGCTGCCCCAGCGCATCGCCGGCCGCGACCTGTTCTCCTGGCTGACCAGGTCCGGGTTCCTCACCGTGCCCGCGCACAGCCGCATCGCCCGGCGGCTGCGCGCCCGCGGCGACCTGGTCATCGGGACCCGCAGCAGCGAGCTGCGCGGTCGCGGCGTCGGGTTCCGGCCGCGGCTGACCGGCGTCACCGGCCGCACCGCCACCTTCGCCGACGGCACCACGTGCACCGTCGACGTCGTCGTGTGGGCCACCGGCTACCGACCCGACCACTCGTGGCTGCACGTGCCCGGCGTCGTCGTCGACGGTCAGGTCCGCCACGAGGCCGGGGTCACCGACGTCCCGGGCCTGTACTTCCTCGGGCTGCCCTGGCAGACCTGCCGCGGCTCGGCGCTGCTGGGCTTCGTCGGCGCCGACGCCGCCACGCTGTCCGACCGCATGGCCGCCGACGCCGCGGCGCCGCCCGGTCCGACCGGCCCCCGGTCGCCGCTGCAGGACGTGGCACGGTGAGCGCTCCGCCCGCGCCCCGTGCCACGCCGCGGCCGGCTCCCCCGGCCGAGCCGGCGCCACGGCCGGGCCCCGCCGCCCCGCCTCCGGCGGTGCGGACGTTCCTCTCCGGCTACGCGCGGACCCTGCTGGTGCCGCTCGTCGGCCTCGCCGCGGTGCTCACCGGAGGTGTCCTCGTGCCGGCTCCCGGGTGGCCCGTCGCCGCGGCCGCGGTCGCCGCGGAGACGGCAGTCGTCGCCGCCTCGTTGCGCCGACGGGGCTGGCGGCCGGCGGCCGTCCACGCCGTCACCTGGGCCGCGCCGGCCGCGGCGCTGGCGCCGCTGGCCGGACCGGGCTGGCTGGCGCCCGGCGGGCTGGTGCTGTGGTGGGCGGTGAGCACCCTCTTCGCGGCCGCGCTGGCGATGGCCGCCCGGCCGTGCGCGACGGCTGTCCCGCAGCGTGCTCGACCACTCCGGGCGGCCCTGGCGATTCCACCGGCGCGAGGCAGGCGCCCGCTCCCGCAGGGTCGACGTACCGGGCCGGCGGGTCCCACCACCGCCGGCCGCCCCCGAAGCGAGAGGAACCGAACGCCATGACCACGCAGTGGCTGATCAACGGGGTCTTCCAGGCGAGCACGCTGGTCGTCCTCGCCTGGGCGCTGTCACGCTGGACCCGCGACATCCTCGCCCGCGCGCTGCTCGCCTTCCTGCTGTGCGGCGCGGCACTGACCTACGTCTACTACGCCGCGGAGGCCGGTGCGGGCACCGGCTGGGTCGTCGCCGAGCTCGCCGGCGTCGTCGTCTACGGCGGCCTGGCCCTGCGCGGCCTGCGCGGATCACCGCTGTGGCTGGCCGCTGGGTGGGCGCTGCACCCGGTCTGGGACGTCGCGCTGCACTACTTCGGTCCCGGCCACGCCTTCGCCCCCGACGCCTACGCGATCACCTGCCTGAGCTTCGACCTGCTCGTCGCGACCTACATCGTCGTCGCCTACCGCTACGGCCTGGTCGGCCGAGGTGGGCGCACGCCGTCCCCGGCCGCCACCGCACCGACTCCGGTTCGTGCCCGCGGCTAGTACCGGGCCACGGACGTCGGTGCCGACGTCCGGCGACACGAGGAGGACCTCCGGGGGTGGCGTCGCTTCCCGGAGGTCCTCCGCCGAGCGGTTCCGGCGGGGCCAGGGGTGCCGGGGCGGTGGTCGTCAGGGGACGGTGGGCTGGGCGTTGCGGACGACCTCCTGGTTGACCGCCCGGACCTGGTCGAAGTCCATCTTCTCCACCCGCCGGTCGTAGGTGAACAAGCCGTTGACCTCGTGCTCGACGTCGGTGATCTGCGTGTAGACCGCGCCGCTGATGGCGCGCTGCTGCGCGATCGGGATGAGCGCGCGCTGGTTGTCCACGTACAGCCCGGTGAGCTCCGCCTCGTCCTGTGCCATCTGGTACGCGTGGCCGTCCTCGAACCACATGTGGCCGGGCACCTCGAGCCCGAAGCCACCGTGCTCCCCGTCGACGGCCACGCGGTCGTCGTCGGGCGTGGGGTCCGCGGGACCGGTGTAGACGTGCCAGTCGATGACGTCGCCGCGCCCGCTGTCACCGAGCGAGTCGCAGCAGTTCACCCCGCTGTTCGCGTCCACGAGCCGGGTGGGGTCCTGGGCCGCGACCGAGTCGGCGATCCGCCCGGTGGCCTCCCGGCTCCACTCCCCCCAGCCCTCGTTGAACGGGACCCACCCGATCACCGACGTCCAGCTGTCGTGCTGGTCGACGATCTCGTGCAGCTGGCGCTCGAACTCGGTCTGGGCGTCCGGCGGCGGGGTCCCGCCCGTCCGCATGGAGGGCATGTCCTGCCAGACCAGCACGCCGAGCGTGTCGGCGTGGTGGTACCAGCGGTCCGGCTCGACCTTGACGTGCTTGCGGATGGCGTTGAACCCGAGGCGCTTGGTCTCGGCCACGTCGAACCGCAGCGCCTCGTCCGTCGGTGCGGTGTAGATGCCGTCCGGCCAGAAGCCCTGGTCCAGGGTCGACATCAGGAACAAGACCTCGTGGTTGAGGGTGATGCGCAGGCGGCCGTCCGCGCCCTGCACGGTCCCGATCTCCCGCATGCCCACGTAGGACCCGACCCGGTCGACCTCCTGGTCGCCGTCCAGCAGGGTCACCTCCAGGTCGTAGAGGAACGGGTCGTCGGGCGACCACAGGCGGGCGTCCGGGACCTGCACGTCCAGGGGCCCGCCGGGCGCTCCCTCCGCGGTCGCGACCTGCACGTCGCCGTTCCTGACCACGGCCCGGACCGTGAGGCCGGAGGCGTCCCCGCCGGTGTCCACGGTCAGTGCGAGCGTGCCCGTGTCGACGTCCGTGACCGTGTCGAGGTCCGCCACGTAGGCGCGGGCGGTGACGGGCTCCATCCACACCGTCTGCCAGATGCCGGAGGAGCCGGTGTAGAAGATGCCGCGGTCCGGGACGTTCCGCTGCTTGCCGACCGGCTGCCACGTCGCGTCGGTGCGGTCCTCGACACCGACGATGATCTCCTGGGGACCCGAGGGCGCCAGGGCATCGGTGACGTCGACGGAGAACGCGGTGTAGCCGCCGGTGTGCTCGGCGACCCGGGTGCCGTTCACCCACACGGTGGCCGCGTGGTCCACCGCGCCGAAGTGCAGACGCAGCCGCTGACCGTCCCCGACCTGCCAGGACGCCGGGACCTCGAACGTCCGCCGGTACCACATGTGGTCCTCGTGCCGCTGGATGCCGGACAGCGCCGACTCGGTCGGGTAGGGCACCAGGATGCTCTCGGCGAGGTCCTGACCGACGGGCGGCGCCTCCCCCGCCGCGGCACCGGCGAACTGCCACACCCCGTTGAGGTTCTGCCAGCGGGCCCGGGTCAGCTGTGGCCGCGGGTACTCCGGCAGCGCGTTGCTCGGCGAGACCTGGTCGGTCCACGGCGTCGTCAGGCGCGGCTGGCCCAGTTGCCAGCCGTCGTCCGACGGCTTCGCCGCCGCGGTGAGCAGGAAGGTCAACCCCAGCATGACCGCCGCGGTGAGCAGTGCGGTGGCGCGCGGCCGGGATGGCGCGGCGATCGTCATGGCTCCCCCTGTGGTCCTCGCGGACCGACGTCTCCGACGCCCGAGCGACCCGGCGGGCCAGGCCGCGGAGACCCCAGAGTCTGGCCCGTCAGGGGCGCCAGGACCACCGGGGGCGGCGGAACGGGAGGTGGCACCATCGCGTCATGAGCCACGGCCACGCCGTCCAGCAGGAGCTCCGCGAACCGGCGCGCGCCCTGCGCCGCGCCATCCCCGAGGTCTACGACGGATACCGCCAGATGCACGCCGCCGCGTACGCCGCGGGTGCCCTGGACCAGAAGACCAAGGAGTTGATCGCGCTCGCCATCGCGGTGAGCAAGGAGTGCGACGGCTGCATCGCGTCGCACGCCCGTGGCGCCGTCCGCACCGGCGCGACCGAGCCGGAGGTCGCCGAGGCGCTCGGCGTCGCCATCGCGATGAACGGCGGACCGGGCACCGTGTACGGCCCGCGCGCGTTCGCGGCCTACCGCGAGTTCGCGGAGGAGGCCGATCCCGAGCAGGGCTGACCCGGGGCGGCCGCCGCGGTCACAGCCCGACGGTCCGGCCGCCGTCGACGACGAGGGCGTGGCCGGGCGTGACCGCGCCGCGGGGTGGTCATGGTCTGCGTCCAGGAACGGAGCGGCGCTGGAGCACGGAGATGGCGATCGTGGGGATGAGGGTCAGCGCGGCGAAGGTCGTCCCCACCACGGCGGGACCGATCGCCCCGAGCTCGGAATCGAGGGCGCGGCCGGCGGTCCAGGAGCCGACGGCGGTGCCGAGGTTGTACGCCGAGACCGACATCGCCACTCCCAGCGTGGGCGCCACGCCGGCGAAGCGGACCGCCAGCGAGGACAGCACCGGGTTGGCGCTCAGCCCGAGCAGTCCGAGCAGTGTCACCAGCAGCACCGTG
>DATIMX010000189.1:0-6658 GCA_035474935.1 Geodermatophilus sp.
GCCCGAGGGCGCGACCGGCCGGCTGCCCCGCGCGCAGCGCACCCGTGAGGGTCTGGACGCCGAGACCCTCGAGGACCTCGGCGAGACCGGCAAGCGCACCCGCTCCGGCGGCGGCCACGGGCCGGCCCGGTCGGACGGCGGGGAGCCGGCCGTGGCCCGCAAGAGCCGCCCGCGCCGGCGCACGCGGAGCGGTGGTGGGGCCGCGACCGGTGTCGCTGCCGCGACCGACGCGCCCGTCGAGGCGTCCTCCGGTGAGGGCGCCGCGTCCGGCGAGGCCGCGGCCCGGAAGCGCCGTCGGCGTCGCCGCGGCGGGTCCGGTCGCAGCTCGGCCGAACCCGCTGCCTGAAGGACCCCCTTGCCCCCCACCGCTCGCAAGCTCGCGGCGGGACCCTGCAAGGGGGCCGCCGTGCCCTCCTGCAGGAGGTCAGCCCGCCGATGATGCGTCCGCCGCTGCGGGTGTGGGTGTGGACGGCGGCCACCCTCGCACTGCTGGTCGTCGCCGCTCTGCTCTGGCGGAGCTCGGACGCGGCGGCCACCGACAGCACCACCGCAGCACCGGCCGACGTCCCCAACGGGACGCCGGCCGGTGCCGTCTCCGCCGCCTGGACCGCGCCGACCACGGCGTCCGGCGGTGCGACCCGGGCGACCGTGGACGGCGGCCGCGTCGTCGTCGGCGACGAGCACGGGGTGCGCGCGCTCGACGTGGTCACCGGCGAGGAGGCCTGGCACTACACCCGCGCCAACGCCCGGCTCTGCGACTGGACCCTCGTCGGCGGCCGCATCGTGGCCGTCTCCGGGACCGAGGACCGCTGCGACGAGGCGGTCGCGCTGTCGGTCGACACCGGCGTCCGGCTCTGGACCCGCAACCTCGACCTGCGCCCCGACGCGGTCCTCACCAGCACCGAGGGCATCGTGCTGGCCACCAGCCCGACCGGTGTCCTCACCCTCGACCCGGTCGGCGACAGCATCCGCTGGCGAGCCGCCCCGGAGGAGGGCTGCACGTTCGCCGACGGGGACGTCGGTGGGGCCGGCGTCGCCGTCCTCGAGCAGTGCGGCGGGTCGACGCGGGTGCGCCTGCTCGACGGCTACGACGGCACCCCGCGGTGGACCCGCGACACGGCGGAGGAGACGGCGCTGGCCGGCGTCGAGCAGGCGGTCGTCGTCAGCGGGGACGACGGTGTGCAGCTGCTCGCCGGTGCCGACGGTGCCCCGCTGGGCACACCCGTCGCCACGTCCACCGACGACACCGCCGCCGGCGAGGTGCTCGTGACCGCGGTCGGCACCAGCGCGCTCGCGTGGGCCGACCGCACGCTCACCGTCGTCGACCAGGGCACCGGCGCGGTGTCCTGGCGCACCCCGGCCACCGGCCTGCCCGTCGGCACCGTCGACCGGGCGCTGCTCGCCGCGGGGACGTCGGTGCCGGTGCCCGAGGGCGACGTCGTCGTCCTCCGCGACCTCGCCACCGGCGAGGAGCTGCAGCGCGTGGAGACCCCACCGCTGCCGGCCGGCGGGCTGCTCACCGTGGCCGGTCCGGTCGTCGTCCAGCAGCTACCCGACCGCGTCCTCGCCTACGGCTGAGGAAGGACCACCCTCTCCCCCACGCCTCGCAAGCTCGGCGCAGCCCCCTGGAGGGTGGCCGTTCCCACACCTCACCGGCTCGCGGCGGGTCCCCTGCAGGGGTGCCGCCGCCGAGGTTGACTGGTGGGCATGGTGATGCCCGGCGGCCCGGACGACCGCGCTCCTCTCTCGATCGCCCCCGACGACCTCCGCCAGCTCGCCGACCACGACGCCCGGCACCGCACGTTCGACGGCGGCGCCGGTCCGCTGACGGCACTGGACACCGGGGGCGACGGCGAGCGCGGCACCGTCCTGCTCGTCCCGGGCTTCACCGGGAGCAAGGAGGACTTCGCACCGCTGCTGCGTCCGCTGTGCGCAGCCGGCCACCAGGTCGTCGCGCTCGACCAGCGCGGCCAGTTCGAGTCCCCCGGCCCCGACGACCCGGCCCGCTACTCGGTCGCCGAGCTGGGCCAGGACCTGGTCGCCGTCGCCCGGCAGCTGCGCGCCGAGGGCGCCGGCACGCTGCACCTGCTCGGGCACTCCTTCGGCGGGCTGGTCAGCCGGGCCGCCGTCCTGGCCGAGCCTGCGGCGTTCACCAGCCTCACCCTGCTCGGCTCCGGTCCGTCCCGGCTGGGCGGCGCCCGGGCGGAGCTGCTCGAGCACCTGACCCCGCTGCTGGACGCCGGGGGCGTGCCGCTGGTGCACGAGACGCTCGAGCAGCTGGCGATGACCGACCCGAAGGCGCAGCAGGTGCCCGAGCCGACCCGCGCGTTCCTGTCCCGGCGGTTCCTCGCCAACAGCGCGGCGGGCCTGCGCGGCATGGCCGACGCGATGACCCGCGAGCCCGACCGGGTCGCCGAGCTCGCGGCCACCGGCGTCCCGGTGCTGGTGGCGCACGGGGCGGCGGACGACGCGTGGACACCGGCCGTCCAGGAGGACATGGCGCACCGGCTCGGCGCCCGGCGCGAGGTCATCCCGGGCGCGATCCACTCCCCCGCCATCGAGAACCCGGCCCGCACGGTGGAGGTCCTGCTGAGTTTCTGGGCCTCGGTCCCCGCTGCCGGCCGCTCCGCCGAGGACGCCGGGGCGCTGCGGTGAACCCGACGCCGTCGATCCGCGACTTCACCGCCGAGGAGGACCTGCTCGGCTTCTTCGGCCCCGACAGCGTCAGCTGGCGCATCCACGCCGACCCCGCCTTCTCCGTCGGCGGCATCCGGGCGCTGCTGCTGCAGGCCCTGCACCCGGTGGCGATGGACGGCGTCGCCCGCTTCTCCACCGCCTTCACCGACGATCCGTGGGCGCGGCTGACCCGCACTGCCGAGTACGTGGCCACGCTGACCTTCGGCACCCGCCGGGACGCGCTGCGCTCGGTGCGCCGGGTGCGCGGCATGCACCGCGGGAACACGGCGGTCGAGGGAACCACCGGCCGCAGCTACGCCGTCGACGACCCCGACCTGCTGCTGTGGGTGCACTGCTGCGAGGTCGACTCGCTGCTGTCGGTGGCCCGCCGCGCCGGGGTGCTGCTGACCGACGAGGACGCCGACCGCTACGTCGCCGAGCAGGTGATCGCCGCGGTGCTCATCGGCTGCGAGGCCGACGACGTGCCGGCGAGCGTGGCCGGGCTCGACGCCTACCTGCAGCGCACCCGCCCCCAGCTGGCGGTCACCCCGGCGGCGCGGGACGCCTCGCGCTTGGTCCTGGTGCCCCCGATGCCCGGGTGGGTGCAGCTGCTGACCCCTGCACGGCCCGCGTGGAGCACCCTGGCCGCCATGGGTGCCGCGACGCTGCCCCGGTGGGCGCGCCGGCTGTACGGACTGCCGGGCTACGGCCTGACCGACACCGCCGCGACCGCCGCCGTGCGGGCGTTCCGGCACGCGGCGCTGGCGGTGCCGGCACAGATCCGGGAGTCGCCCATCGTGCGAGCGGCCCGGGAGCGCGTCGCGTCGGCCGAGCCGCTCACCGCGTAGAGGACGGACCCCGTCCTACCCCCTTCGGCGAAAGGACCCCGGCCCCCTGCAGGGTCCCGCCGCGAGCTTGCGAGCGGTGGGAGGCAAGGGGGTCCTTTCTCAGGCGTCGGCGGTCGCCTCCTCGGCGAGGAAGCTCCACGTCTCCCGCGACGGGGTGGCCGCCTGGCCGACCGCGCAGCTGGGCCGGAAGTCGCACCAGCCGCACTGCCGGCCGGGGACCGTGGGGAATGCGACGTCCGGGTCCTCTCCGCCGTCGACGGCCGCGGTCGCCGCAGCGATGTCGGCGGCGACGTCCTCCGCCCGGCGGACGTGGTTGGCCAGCGACCGGTCGGTGTGCTCGAAGGCGGCCACCGTGCCCGACGGCAGGTGGTGCAGCTCGACCCGGCTGCACGGCCGGTGCAGGGTGCGACGCACGCCCAGCACGTACGCGGCCAGCGCGGGTGACCCGCGGGCATCGTCGTCGGTGCAGACCGAGCGGCCGGTCTTGTAGTCGACGACGACCAGCTCGTCGCCGCGCTGGTCGATCCGGTCGACCCGGCCGGACAGCGCCAGCCGCTCGGTGGTGGCGGCCACCTGCCGCTCGGTGCCGACCGGCTCGTCGGCGGGGTCGAGGCCGCTCACGTAGTCGGTGAGCCAGCCCGCGGCCCGGGCGCGCCACCGTTCGGACTGCTCGGCGTCGCGGAAGCCCGCGGTCGACCAGACCCCGTACAGCAACTGGCGGGCCGCGGCCGGCGTGCGCTTCGGCAGCGGCAGCTCCCACCACGAGCGCAGCGCGGCGTGCACCCCCGAGCCGACGCTGTTGTGCGCCCACGCCGGGCCCTTGGCCGGGGTGGGCCGGTCGACGTAGGCGTGCCGGTAGCGGCGCGGGCAGTCGCTGAAGGCGGCCAGCTTGCTCGGCGTCGCCGGGAACAGTCGCCGCGGCATGCCGGGCATCTCCAGCTGTGCGCCTCCCACACCGGTCACGCTAACCGGCGGTGCCGCCGGTCCCGGGGAACGGCACGGCGCCCGTCCCGGCGGCCAGCAGCGCCTCGTACTGGTCCGGCGCGGTGGTGCAGGCGGCGATCGGCGTCGTCTTGTTGTTGCCGTGGTAGTCGCTGGAGCCGGTGACCAGCAGCCCGAGCTCGCCGGCCAGTCCCCGCATGTGGGCGCGCTCGTCCGGGTCGTGGTCGGGGTGGTCGACCTCCAGGCCGAGCAGCCCGGCCTCGGCCATCGCCGCGATCGCCTCGTCGCCGACCACCCGGCCGCGCCGGGTGGCCAGGCCGTGGGCGAACACCGGCACCCCGCCGGCCGCGCGCACGAGCGCGATGCCGTCGAGCACGTCCGTGTCGGCCTTGGCGACGTAAAAGGGGCTGCGGTGGTGCAGCAGCGTGGCGAAGGCCTGGTCGACCGAGTCGACGACGCCGGCCTCCACCAGCGCGCGGGCCACGTGCGGCCGCCCCACCACCCCGCCGCCGGCGCGCTCGACGATCTCGTCCCAGACGACCGGGTGCCCGGCCCCGGCGAGCCCGGCGACGATCCGCTCGCCGCGACCGAGCCGCTCCTCGCGCAGCCGCGCCCGCTCCGCGGCCAGGCCTGGGTGCTCGGGGTCGAACAGGTAGGCCAGCAGGTGCACGCTGATCGGCGGCGCCTGCGCCGGGAACCAGCGGCAGGACAGCTCCATCCCCGGGACGACGGTCAGCCCCTCGGGGCGGGTCCGCTGCGCCTCGGCCCAGCCGGCGGTGGTGTCGTGGTCGGTGAGCGCGACGACGTCCAGGCCCGCCTCCCGCGCCGCGGCGAGCAGCTCGGCGGGACTGTCGGTGCCGTCGGACACCGACGAGTGCGTGTGCAGGTCGATGCGCATCAGCGTCCAGCCTGCCGCATCCTGCGGCCGGCCACCCGCGGCGAGCGGGGACGCCGCGGCGGCAGCGGCGGGATCGGCTCGGTGTCCCGCCGTCCGTCGGCGGGGGCGTCCGGCGCGGGACGGTCCGACGACTGGGGCGACGGCCGGCGGGGCTGCCGCGTTGACGGCTCGGCCTCGCCCTCGTCGTCCCCCTTGTCGGAGCCGTTGCCGCCGAACAGCAGGTCGCTCACGTCGCGGTAGAGCACGTCGGCCCGCGGCAGGTAGGTGATCTCGGAGAGCGCCTGCTGCTGGCCGGCCGACTCGAAGCGGAACGTGCCGTAGCCGAGCAGCTGGCCGAACGGCGTCTCCTTGTACGTCAGGTCGGTGATGCGGCGCAGCGGCAGCAGGGCCACGGTCCGGACGATGATCCCGGTGGTCAGCAGCACCCGGCGGTTGGTGACGAAGAAGTACCGCCTCCACCACGCGCCGACCCGCAGCGCGAGGTACCCCAGCGCGCCGACCAGCGCGATGAGACCGACGCTGGCGGTGACCCGGTTCTCCGGGTCGAGCACCATCAGCCAGAAGCCGATGGCCAGGACCGGCAACGCCTTGGCCATGGGGACGACGAGCACCGCCCAGTGCCGACGGGTGGCGATGACGGGCGGCTTCTCGTGCGGGAGCAGGTACTTGTCGGCGTCCTTGCTCCACCGCGGCCGGGGGCCGTCAGGGGTAGGTGTCTCCGGGCCGCCCACGCCGGCCTAGGCGAGGGAGTCGAAGAACGAGGCCAGCGAGGATGCCGCGTCGCCGAGGGCCTGGCCGGCGGAGCGGACGAAGTCGGCGGAGCTCTCGGGTGCCGAGATGACGTAGAAGACGACGAAGGCGAGCGCCAGCCAGGTGAGGACCTTCTTCACCGTCACCTCCGCGGTGCCTGTCGGGTGGACGCGCGGACAGGACTCGCCCGCACGGCGAGCCCCATGCGTAACACACGGCGCAGGGGCCCCACCCGGGGACACGCCGCCGGGATGCGGGTCGGTCCGGTCCGTCACGGCCCGGGCAGGAGGTGTTCGCTGGGCGGGCCGAGCGGCAGGTCGGGGTAGAGGCGCTCGCGCAGGTCGAGCAGCGTCAGTCGCTCGGCGAGCAGCCACGCGGCCGACATCGGCCACATGACCAGCCACAACCAGACGCCGTAGGCCTCCCCGACGAAGGCAGCCCGGTCGTCGGAGGTCGGCACGGCCCACAACGGCGCCCGCTGCCCGGCGGCCTCGACGTCGGCCGACGAGGGACCGTTGATGACGTCGCCGGGGTCGAGGCCGGG
>DATIMX010000190.1:0-2299 GCA_035474935.1 Geodermatophilus sp.
TCGCAGCACACCTGCTCGTCCGGCACTGCGCCGCGGCGCTGACCGGTCGGCCGGTGGCGGCGCTGGAGCTGGTGCAGGAGTGCGCGGAGTGCGGCTCGACCGAGCACGGCAGGCCCTCGATCGCCGGCCTCCCGGAGCTGCACGTCAGCCTGGCACACACCCGCGGGGCCGTCGTGGCGGGCGCGGACCGGCGGCCGATCGGCGTCGACGTCGAGGGAGCGCGGACGAGGGACCTCGACCCCGCCGTCCTGGCCCACACCCTCACCGCCGCCGAGACGGCCCGGGTCCGATCGGCGAGCGACCCGCCGTTCGCCTTCCTCCGCCACTGGGTGCGCAAGGAGTGCCTGGTGAAGCTGGGCGTGGTCACGCTCGACGAGCTGTCCCGCGTGGAGCTCGACCCCACGACGGAGCAGGACGCCGAGGAGGGTCGCACGCGCAGCCGGTTCGGGCCCCTGCACCTGCTGGACTGGTTCGACCCGACCCTGGACGTCGCTGTCGCGGCGGCCGCCCACGGGCCCCCGGTGGTCGGCGCCGCCCGCACCTGGGCGCCTCGCCACCCGGCGTGACGGCGGCCCGGCGGACGGCCGACCCGGGCGCCGACCAGGGTGGACGACGGTCACGGCCGGCCTCCCCGACCCGCTCGGGTCGTCCCCCCGATGGGGCATCGGATCCCCGTGTTCCGCGCATCCGTGCGTAGAGTCCGCCTCCGGCTGAGCCCGTCCCCATCCCCCGGAGGTTCCCTTGCGCAGGCCTGTGACCGTCCTCGGTGCCCTGGCACTCGTGTTGGCGGGTGCCGGGACGGCGTCCGCCGAGCCCCCGCTGGAGGTGAGCGACCGGATCACCGACGCGACCGGGCTCCTCGGCACCGGGGCGCCGGCGGCCGAGCAGGCCGTTGCGGACCTGGCGGCGGAGGACGGCCTGGACCTCTACGCCGTGTTCGTGCCCTCGTTCGACAACGCCGACCCCGGGGACTGGGCGCAGGACACCGCACAGCTGTCCGCACTGGATGAGAACGACGTGCTGCTCGCCGTGGCCGCGGGGAACACGGCCTACGAGTACGGCTACTGGGTCGCCGACGACTTCCCGCTGTCCGAGGTGGACCTCGAGCGCGCGATGACCGACGAGGTCGAACCCCGGCTCGCGGCAGGCGACCGGTCCGGCGCGGTGGTGGGCCTGGCCTCCCGGCTGCAGGACGTGGCGGCGGCCGAGGAGGAGGCGGCGGAGCAGGCGGCCCCGTGGTCTGCCTCCACGATTATCCTCATCATCGGCGGCGTCGCACTCGTCCTCCTCGCCGCCCACCTGCTCTCCCGTCGGAGGTCCTCGACCCGGTCCTGAGGGTCCGGGCCACGGCTGTCGGCACGTGCCGGCACCCGTGATCCGGAGCACACAGGAGCTGCACAGGTCGATCACCGGGAGGCGGCAGGCGTCCCGTCCACGCTCTCCGACATGACCTCCCCGACGGTGATCCCCAGTGAGTCGACGCCCGTCACCGCAGCAGCCCCGCGGTCCTCGTTCCCCGGCGTCGGCGACCGACCCTCCGTCGTCCCCAGCCCCCGCTCCCCGAGAGCCCGCGGGAGGCACTGGGGCCATGAGCCTCACCGCGCCGCACGACCCGGCGCTCTGCGCGGGGCGGGGGTGCTCCCGACACCACCCGAGCGACCACCACATGCGCACCTGGCCGAAGATCTGGCGGGAGTTCTACAGCTACTCGGACCGGATGTGCTCGCACGGCGTCGGGCACCCCGACCCGGACGACGTCGTCCACCTCCAGGCGCTCGGTGAGGTCCGCACCGAGCACGCGTGCGACGGGTGCTGCATCGCGCCCCTGTCCACCCGCCCCTGACGCCCGCCGCCGTCCCCTGGAGGGAACGGCCCCGTCCCGGGTCCCGCCCCGAGCCTGGGAGGGGTGGGGAGGACGGGGTCCTCTCTCAGCCGGAGACGCGGTCGCGCAGTGCGCCGGGGACGGCGAGGATCTCGGCGTCCTCCTCGCGACGGAGCACCCAGGAGGCAGGCAGCACCAGGCGCGGCGCCACACCGACGAGGACGGCGACCAGCACGGCGACGCCGGCCAGCGCCTCCCCGGACTCCTCCAGGTAGGTGGCGGTCACCGCCCACTGCCCGACCGCCACGGCGGAGATCGCGGAGTGGCCGACCGACGCTCCCGCGTAGCCGGCCAGGCAGGCGAGCACCCGGCGGCGGTCGCGGCGTTCGTCGCGGCTGACCAGGGCCAGGACGGCGAGCACGGCGACGGCGAGCGTGACGCTGCCGACGACGGCGCCGGCCTCGCCGATGGCGGACG
>DATIMX010000191.1:0-2046 GCA_035474935.1 Geodermatophilus sp.
TCGCCGGCACGCTGGACATCGACGCCAGCGAGAAGGCGGCGCGGTTCGTCCGCACCTGCGACGCCTTCAACGTCCCGGTGCTGACCTTCGTCGACGTCCCCGGCTTCCTGCCCGGCACCTCCCAGGAGTGGGAGGGGATCATCCGCCGCGGCGCCAAGCTGATCTACGCCTACGCCGAGGCGACCGTCCCGAAGATCACCGTGATCACCCGCAAGGCCTACGGCGGCGCCTACGACGTCATGGGCTCCAAGCACCTCGGGGCCGACCTCAACCTCGCGTGGCCGACCTCGCAGATCGCCGTCATGGGCGCGCAGGGCGCGGTCAACATCCTCTACCGCCGCGAACTGGCCGACGCGGACGACGCCGATGCGCGCCGCGCCGAGCTGATCACCGAGTACGAGGACGCGCTGCTCTCGCCGTACATCGCGGCCGACCGTGGGTACGTCGACCAGGTGATCCGGCCGTCGGAGACCCGCATCGAGGTCACCAAGGGGCTGCGCCTGCTGGCCAACAAGCGCCAGACCCTGCCCCCGAAGAAGCACGGGAACATCCCGCTATGACGACGACACCGTCGTCCTCCGGACGACCACCGCGGTCAGCAGAAGGACCTCCGGGCCCCCACTCCTCACGACCTCCGTTGCTCACCGTCGTCCACGGGGAACCCTCGGCCGAGGAGCTCGCCGCACTCACCGTCGTCGTCGCCGCCCTGTCACAGCGGCGCACCCGCCGCCGGCCGACCCCGGTCGGGACCTGGGCGTCGTTCGGGGACCTCCACCGGCGCCCGCTGCGTCCCGGACCCGGTGGCTGGCGCGCCTCGGGGCGGTTCGCGTGAACGAGCGTGCGAGTTCGTGCGACTGGGAAGCAGAGCTGCGGAAGCTGACGACGGGGGCCAGCGAGGAGGAAGCATGAGCGTGGACCGCCGTCTGGTGCTGGCCTCGGCGTCCCCTGCCCGCCTGACCCTGCTGCGCCAGGCCGGGCTGACACCCGAGGTCGTCGTCAGCCAGGTCGACGAGTCCTCGGTGCGGGCCGCGCGGGTCGGCGAGATGGTCGCCCTGCTGGCCGCCGCCAAGGCCAAGGCCGTCGCCGAGCAGGAGACCGACGCGCTCGTCGTGGGCGCCGACTCGCTGCTGGAGTTCCGCGGCCAGGCGCTGGGCAAGCCCACCGACACGCACGACGCCCGGGACCGGTGGCAGCGGATGAGCGGCAAGAGCGGCGTGCTGCACACCGGCCAGGCGCTCTTCGACGTCCAGGACGGCCAGGTGGTCAGCCGGGACGTCGCCGTCGTCTCCACCGTCGTCCACTTCGCCAACCCCACGCCGCAGGAGATCGAGGCCTACCTCGCCACCGGCGAGCCGCTGGCCGTGGCCGGCGCCTTCACCCTCGACGGGCTGGGCGCGCCGTTCGTCCGGCGGGTGGACGGCGACCCGGCGGCGGTCGTCGGCCTGTCGCTGGCCACGCTGCGCGCCCAGCTCGCCAAGCGCGGGCTGGCGATCACCGACCTCTGGCGGCGCTGAGCCCGCGCTCGTCCGCCCACCCGCAGTCGAAGCAGTACGAACCCGAGGGAGAACACCGGTGCAGAAGGTCCTGATCGCCAACCGCGGCGAGATCGCGGTGCGCGTCGCCCGCGCGTGCAAGGACGCCGGCCTCACCAGCGTGGCCGTCTACGCCGAGCCCGACCGGAACGCGCTGCACGTGCGCATGGCCGACGAGGCGTTCTCCCTCGGGGGGACGACGCCGGGCGACTCCTACCTGGTGGTCGACAAGATCCTGGACGCCGCCAAGCGGTCCGGCGCGGACGCGGTCCACCCCGGCTACGGCTTCCTCTCGGAGAACGCCGGCTTCGCCCAGGCGGTGATCGACGCGGGGCTGACCTGGATCGGCCCCTCCCCCGAGGCGATCATCGCCCTCGGCGACAAGGTGCAGGCCCGGCACATCGCCATGGCGGCCGGCGCGCCGCTGGTGCCCGGCACCAAGGACCCGGTCGGCGGCGCCGACGAGGTCGTGGCCTTCGCCGAGGAGCACGGTCTGCCGGTCGCCATCAAGGCG
>DATIMX010000192.1:0-10716 GCA_035474935.1 Geodermatophilus sp.
GCCACGTAGCCGACCAGGACGCCGCCGGGGCGCAGCGCGGCGGCCACGGTGGGCAGCACCGCCCACGGCTCCAGCATGTCGAGCACGACCCGGTCCACGACCTCCTCGGCCGGGTGCTGGTCCAGGTCGCCCAGCCGCAGCGACCAGGTGGCCGGCACCTCGCCGAAGAAGGCGCCGACGTTGGCGCGGGCGACGTCGGCGAAGTCCTCGCGGCGCTCGTAGCTGGTGACGCGGCCGTGCTCCCCCACCGCGCGCAGCAGCGAGCAGGTCAGCGCCCCGGAGCCGGCGCCGGCCTCGAGCACCCGCATGCCCGGGCCGATGTCGCCGAAGCCGACGATCTGGGCGGCGTCCTTGGGGTAGATGACCTGCGCACCCCGCGGCATGGAGAGCACGAAGTCGGCCAGCAGCGGCCGGAACGCGAGGTAGCCGGTGTTGGCCGTCGAGTGGACGACGGAGCCCTCCGGCGCGCCGATCAGGTCGTCGTGCGCGATCGCCCCGCGGTGGGTGTGGAAGAGCTTGCCGGGCTCGAGGACGACGGTGTGCAGCCGGCCCTTGGGGTCGGTGAGCTGCACCCGGTCGCCGGCGACGAAGGCCCCGGGGGCCGGCTCCCCGCGCGGGGCCTCGGGCGCGTCGTCGGTCGTCTCGGCGGTCTGCTGCTGCTCGTCCACGGGCGGCCACCCTACGGAGGCGCGCGCGGTGCCCGGCGCGCGCTCTCGGAAACCGTCACCCCCCGCGCCTAGCCTCGGAGGGGTGACGACGATGGTGCAGACCGGGCAGCCCGCGGACGCGGCTGCCTCTTCCCCGGACCCCCCCGTCGCCGACACGGGGACGGTCGAGGGGCGGCCGCCGCGCCGCCCCTCGCTGTCCCCGAGCCGGGCGGCCGACTTCAAGACCTGCCCGCTGCTCTACCGCTTCCGCACGATCGACCGGCTGCCCGAGCGCAAGAGCCTGGCGGCGGTCCGCGGCACGCTGGTGCACTCGGTGCTCGAGCGCCTCTACGACCTGCCCGCCCGCGAGCGCACTCCCGAGGCGGCGCGCGAGCTGGTCGCCCCGGCGTGGGAGGAGCTGCGGGCCGATCCGGAGGTCGCCGAGCTGTTCGCCGAGGGCGGTGCGGCGGACGACGCCGCGGCCGAGCAGTCCCTGGAGGCCCCGTCCCTGGAGACCCCGTCCCTGGAGGCGTGGCTGGCGTCGGCCGGGAAGCTGGTGGACAACTACTTCTCCCTGGAGGACCCGTCGCGGATCGAGCCCGACGGCCGCGAGGAGCTGGTCGAGGTCACGCTGCCCGACGGGCTGCTGCTGCGGGGCTTCGTCGACCGGCTCGACGTCGCGCCCAACGGCGCCATCCGGGTGGTCGACTACAAGACCGGCTCGGTGCCGCGCGAGGCGTTCGAGGGCAAGGCCCTGTTCCAGATGAAGTTCTACGCGCTGGTGCTGTGGCGCACCCGGGGCGTGGTGGCCAGCCAGCTCAAGCTGCTCTACCTCGGCAACGGCGACGCGCTCACCTACGCGCCCGACGAGGCCGAGCTGGTCCGCTTCGAGCGCACGCTGCAGGCGATCTGGGCGGCGATCGAGCGGGCGGTGGCGACCGGCGACTTCCGGCCCAACCGCACCCGGCTGTGCGACTGGTGCGACCACCAGGCGCTGTGCCCGTCCTTCGGCGGCACACCTCCGCCCTTCCCCACCGAGGCCGCGGCCGCGGCCGGCTGGCAGACGCTGCCGATCGTCGAGCGCGACTGAGGAAGGCCCCTGCAGGGCTCCACCGTGGAAGGGCCCCGTCCTCCGCAGGCTCAGGACGGGATCCCGGACGGGGCCGACTCACCGCCGGACAGCGCGTGACCGACGACTCTGGACCGGTCACGGGGCACCGCGGGAGCGTCGCGCATGCGCGGATACCGGGCACCGCAGGCCTTCGACGGCGAGCGCTTCCTCGACGGCGGGGCGCTGGTGCTCGTCGAGGACGGCACCATCGTGGGCGTCGAGCCCGCCACCGCGCCGGCTCCCGAGGGCTGCGCGGTCACCGACGTCCCCGACGGCACGCTGCTGCCCGGGCTGGTCGACACCCACGTCCACCTCTGCGGGGACGGCGGTCCGCAGGCGCTGGAGCAGATCCCCGAGCTGGACCCGGCGGAGCTCGACGCCGTCGTCACCGCCGCCGAGCAGGCGACGCTCCGGGCGGGCGTCACCGCCGTCCGCGACCTCGGCGACCACCACTGGGCCGTGCTCGCGCGCGCCGGGCGCAACGGCGTCGGGCCGACCGTCGTCGCCGCCGGGCCGCCGATCACCTCACCCGGCGGGCACTGCTGGTCGATGGGCGGCGAGGCGTCCGGGGTCGAGGCGCTGCGCCGGGCGGTCCGCGAGCGGGCCGAGCGGGGCGCCGGCGTCGTCAAGGTCATGGCCAGCGGCGGCGTGCTCACCCCCGGCACCGACGTCACCGCGTGCCAGTTCACCCTCGAGCAGCTGCAGGCGCTCGTCGACGAGGCACACCGGCTCGGCCTACCGGTGACCGCGCACGCGCACGGCCTGGCGGCGGTCGAGCGCAGCGTCGCGGCCGGCGTCGACGGCATCGAGCACTGCAGCTGCCTCACCGGCACCGGCGTCCGCACCCCGCCGGAGCTCGCCGCCGGGCTCGCCGTCGCCGGCGTGCAGGTCTGCCCGACCCTCGGGCGGGCACCCGGCGTCGACCCACCGCCGCACGTGCAGGCCCGGATGGACGCCGTCGGCGCCACGTTCGAGGCGCACCTGTCGCACGTGGCGCGGCTGCACCGGGCCGGCGTGACCCTGCTGGCCGGCACCGACGCCGGCATCGGCCCCACCAAGCCGCACGGGTCGGTGCCCCAGGCGGTGGCCGACCTGGTCGGCGAGTGCGGCGTCCCGGTGGCGGAGGCGCTGACCGCGGCCACCAGCGGAGCGGCGCGCGCCTGCGGGCTGGGCGACCGCACGGGCCGGCTGGCGGCCGGGTACGACGCCGACCTGCTGGTGGCCGACGGCGACGTCCGGGCCGACGTGACCGCCCTGCAGCGGCCCCGCGTCGTCGTCTCCCGCGGCCGCGAGGTGTCGCTCTAGGCGCGGGCGTCCACGGCGTCGCGGGCGGCCAGCACCTCGGTCAGGTCGGCCAGCCGCACCCCGGCGAGGGTGTCGCGCAGCACCAGCCCCGGCAGCTCCGGCAGCGTCTGCAGCGACGGCACGCCCAGCACCGCGGCGCCCGCGGCGAGCCCCGCGGTGGCCCCGGACAGCGAGTCCTCCACGACCACGCACCCGGCGGCGTCCACCGCGAGGGCGGCCATCGCCTGGCGGTAGGGCGACGGGTCGGGTTTGCGGGCGGGCACCTCGTCGCCGCAGACGGTGACGTCGAAGGCGGGCAGCCCGTCGAGGTCCCGGTCCATCTTCGCGAGCACCACGTCGGCCAGCCGCCGCGGCGTGGTGGTCACCAGCGCCGTCGGCAGCGCGGCGTGCCGGGCCTCGAGCAGCAGCTCGCGGGCGCCGGGTCGCCAGGTGAGCGGGCCGGTCAGCAGTCCGGCGACGGTGTCCTCGATCCAGCGGGCGTCGGCGCGGGCCTCGGCCTCGGTGCGGATCACCCCGACGTCGGCGTACAGGATCCCCAGCGCGGTCGCCATGCTGGTGCCGACGGTCCGCTCGCGTGCCTCCGCCGACATCTCCCCGCCCAGCCGGCGGGCGAGGGCGAACATCGCCGTACCCCAGTGCTGCTCGGTCTCCACGAGGGTGCCGTCCATGTCGAACAGGACGGCGGCAAGGCTCTTGGGCATGTGACGGCGATCTTCCTCAGCTGCTCGGGTGTCCCCGTGCACGACGGCTACGCATCGAGGCTGGACATGGCCCGCGCGACGTCGCGCGGATGGCCTGCCCGTCGGGGCGCCTCATGCGTGCCCGGGTGGGTGGCCTCGAGCTCCAGTGTGCCAGGCAGCGCGACGTCCGACGACGGAGGTCCGCGGGTGGAACCCGTGATGAGGTGACCATCACAGCACCACCTCCTAGAGTCGGCCATCAAGATCATGCGGCGGGGTGGGTCACCCCGGTGTCCGCTGCGTTGTTCGGACCGGACTCAGGGGAGGCGCCAGGTGGCACAGACGTCCAGCAGGGTGATCGAGGTCAGCAGCCCGGTGGCGAGGTCGGTCTGGCTGGAGGTCCTGCGCGCTGACCCGGGTGCCACCGCCCTGCAGACCCCGGAGTACTTCGATGCGGTGCTCATCGCCACCGGCGGGCGCGATGTGAGCCGGCTGTACGTCCTCGGCGACGGTCGCCGGCTGGTGCTGCCGCTGGTCCGTCGGCGCTGGTTCGCCGGATTGCACCTGGATGCGAGCTTCCCCGGCGGCTACGGACACGGTGGCCTGCTGGCCGAGGGCGGCCTGCAGACCGACGACGTGCGGACGGTGGCTGAGGACCTGAGGGGGCACACCATGAGTACCCGCATCGGCTTCGCGCACCACACGGCCCCCCGGTGCGCAATCGGACCGGTTCCCGGTGTCGTCGCGATGGCTCGGAACGTCGAGGTGATCGACCTGTCCGTGGGGATGGACCACCTGCGGCAGCGGGGGTTCGAACGAACGGTTCGGCAGAGCCTGCGCAAGGCCGAGCGGGCCGGCGTCCAGGTCGAGTGCGGCACCGGCGGGGAGCTGGTGTCGGAGTTCTACGACCTCTACCTCGCCTGGGTGGAGCGGTGGATCCCCCGGTCGGGGCTGCCTCCCCTGGTGGCCAGGAGAGTGGCGTTGAGGCAGGAGCCGAAGGCGAAGTTCGAGGCAGTGACCCGGGCGATGGGCGACCGCTGCCGGGTCTTCATCGCGCGGCACGAGGGTCGTGCGGTGGCCAGCTGCGTCAACTACGTGTTCGGCGAGCACGCCATCGGCTGGCGGAGCTACAGCCTCAAGGAACTGGCCGCGCCGGTGGCAGCCAACACGCTCGTCCAGGTCGCCGGCCTCCAGAACGCCGCGGATTCGGGCTGCCGGTGGTTCGACCTGGGACAGTCCGGCGGGGTCCCCGAGCTGCTGAGGTTCAAGCACTCGTTGGGCGCTCGGACGCGGGAGGCGATCGACTTGCGGATCGAGCCGGCACAGGTGACGGCCCTGCGGACGGCCAAGAACCAGGTCAAGACCGGTGCGATCGCGCTGGCCGCCCGCCGCTGGTCGAAGCCGGCACCGGCTCCCGAGGGGTGAGGGGACAGCTCCGGGCCGTCACTCGTCGTCGGTGCGGTACCCCAGGTTGGGCGAGAGCCAGCGCTCGGCCTCGGCGAGCGTCCAGCCCTTGCGCCGCGCGTAGTCCTCGACCTGGTCGCGGCCGAGCCGCCCCAGGACGAAGTAGCGCGCCTGCGGGTGGGCGAAGTACAGGCCGCTGACGGCGGCGCCGGGCCACATGGCCATGCTCTCGGTGAGCGTGATGCCGGTGGTCGCCTCGACGTCGAGCAGCTCCCAGATGGTGCGCTTCTCGGTGTGCTCCGGGCAGGCCGGGTAGCCCGGCGCCGGGCGGATGCCGCGGTACTTCTCGGCGATCAGCGCGTCGTTGTCGAGGTGCTCGTCGGCGGCGTAGCCCCAGAACTCCCGGCGCACCCGCTCGTGCAGCCGCTCGGCGAACGCCTCGGCCAGCCGGTCGGCCAGCGCCTCGAGCATGATCGCGCTGTAGTCGTCGTTCGCGGCCTTGAACGCGGCCACCCGCTCGGCCGAGCCCAGGCCGGCGGTGACGGCGAACGCGCCGACGTGGTCGCGCAGGCCGGTCTCCTTCGGCGCGACGAAGTCGGCCAGCGACTTGCGGGGCGAACCGTCGCGGCCCTCGGTCTGCTGGCGCAGCTGGTGCAGCGTCGTCCGGACGGCGGTGCGCGACTCGTCGGTGTAGACCTCGATGTCCTCGCCGCCCACCCGGTTGGCCGGGAACAGGCCGAACACGCCCCGGGCCCGCAGCCAGCGCTCCTCGACGACCCGGTCGAGCATCTCCTGGGCGTCCTCGTACAGCCGCCGCGCGGCCTCGCCGGTCGCCGGGTTGTGCAGGATGTCGGGGAACCGGCCGCGCATCTCCCAGGCGTTGAAGAACGGCTGCCAGTCGATGTACCGGCGCAGCTCCTCCAGCGGGTAGTCGTCGAAGACCCGGGTGAAGCGGGTGACCCGACCGTGCAGGTGGTCGCAGGCCGGCCCGGCGCACACGTCCCGGGCCTGCTGCAGCAGCATCCGCGGCCGCGGCGGGGCGTAGGACGACCAGTCGAGCGCCGGCGCGGCGGCGCGGGCGGCCTCCAGCGGCAGCAGCGCGCGGGTGTCCTGGCGGGCGGCGTGCCGCTCGCGCAGGCCGGCGTACTCGGTCTCGACGTCGGCCAGCAGCTTCGGCCGCTGCTCGTTGGACAGCAGCGCGGCCACGACCGGCACCGACCGGGAGGCGTCCTTCACCCAGATGACCGGCCCGTGGTAGCGCGGGGCCACCTTGACCGCGGTGTGCGCGCGCGACGTCGTCGCTCCGCCGATGAGCAGCGGGATGTCGAAGCCCTGCCGCTCCATCTCGGCGGCCAGGGTGCTCATCTCGTCCAGCGACGGCGTGATCAGCCCGGACAGGCCGATGACGTCGGCGCCCTCCTGCTTGGCGGTGTCGAGGACCCGCTGCGCCGGCACCATGACGCCGAGGTCGACGACGTCGTAGTTGTTGCACTGCAGGACGACGCCGACGATGTTCTTGCCGATGTCGTGGACGTCGCCCTTCACGGTGGCCATGACGACCTTGCCGTTGCTGCGCTCGGCGTCCCCGGGCTGCTTCTCCGCCTCGATGAAGGGCACCAGGTAGGCGACGGCCTTCTTCATCACGCGGGCGGACTTCACCACCTGCGGCAGGAACATCTTGCCGGCGCCGAACAGGTCGCCGACGACGTTCATGCCGCCCATCAGCGGGCCCTCGATGACCTCGATCGGCCGGCCGCCGCGCGCGGCGATCTGCGCCCGCAGCTCCTCGGTGTCGGCCTCGACGAACCCGTCGATGCCCTTCACCAGCGCGTGGGTGATGCGCTCCTCGACCGGCAGCGCGCGCCACTCCTCGGAGGCGACCTCCTTCGCGGCGCCGTCCCCGGCGTACTCGGCGGCGATCTCCAGCAGCCGCTCGGTGGCGTCGGGGCGGCGGGCGAGGACGACGTCCTCGATCCGCTCGCGCAGCCGATCGGGCACCTCGTCGTAGACCTCGAGGGACCCGGCGTTGACGATGCCCATGTCCATGCCGGCGGCGACCGCGTGGAACAGGAACACCGCGTGGATGGCCTCGCGCACGCGGTTGTTGCCGCGGAAGGAGAACGAGACGTTGGAGACGCCGCCGGAGACCAGCGCCCCGGGCAGGTTCTGCTTGATCCAGCGGGTGGCCTCGATGAAGTCCAGCCCGTAGCGGGCGTGCTCCTCGATGCCGGTGGCGACGGCGAAGACGTTGGGGTCGACGATGACGTCCTCGGCCGGGAAGCCGACCTGCTCGACGAGGATGTCGTAGGCCCGCCGGCAGATCTCCTGCCGCCGCTGCAGCGAGTCGGCCTGGCCCTGCTCGTCGAAGGCCATGACGACGACGGCGGCGCCGTGCTTGCGGCACAGCCGTGCGTGGCGGACGAACTCCTCCTCCCCCGCCTTGAGGGAGATGGAGTTGACGATCGACTTGCCCTGGACGCACTTGAGGCCGGCCTCGATGACCTCCCACTTGGAGGAGTCGACCATCACCGGGACGCGGCAGATGTCGGGCTCGGCGGCGACCAGCTTGAGGAAGCGGTCCATCGCCTCGACGCCGTCGATCATGCCCTCGTCCATGTTGACGTCGATGACCTGCGCGCCGGCCTCCACCTGCTGGCGGGCGACGGCCAGCGCGGTGCCGTAGTCGCCGGCGCGGATGAGGTTGCGGAAGCGGGCGGAGCCGGTGATGTTCGTGCGCTCGCCGACGTTGACGAACAGCGAGTCCTCGTCGACGGTCAGCGGCTCGAGCCCGGACAGGCGCAGCGCCGGGCGCACCTGCGGCGGCGTCCGCGGGGCGCGGCCCTCGACCGTCGCGGCGATCGCGGCGACGTGCGCGGGGGTGGTCCCGCAGCAGCCGCCGACCATGTTCACGAAGCCGGCGCCGGCGAACTCGGCGAGGACGGCGGCGGTCTCCTCCGGCGACTCGTCGTACTCGCCGAAGGCGTTGGGCAGGCCGGCGTTCGGGTAGCAGGAGACGTACGTGTCGGCGACCCGGGAGAGCTCGGCCAGGTAGGGCCGCATCTCCGCGGCCCCCAGGGCGCAGTTGAGGCCGACCAGCAGCGGGCGGACGTGCCGGATCGAGTGCCAGAAGGCCTCGGTGACCTGGCCGGACAGGGTGCGGCCCGACGCGTCGGTGATCGTGCCCGAGATCATCACCGGCCAGCGCCGGCCGCGCTGCTCGAACAGCGTCTCCAGCGCGAAGATCGCCGCCTTGGCGTTGAGCGTGTCGAAGATGGTCTCGACGAGCAGGACGTCGACGCCGCCGTCGACCAGGCCGTCGGCCTGCTCCAGGTAGGCCTCGACCAGCTCGTCGAAGGTGACGTTGCGGGCGCCCGGGTCGTTGACGTCCGGGGAGATGGACGCCGTCCGGCTCGTCGGGCCGAGCGCTCCGGCGACGTAGCGCGGCCGGTCCGGCGTGCGCGCGGTCGTCGCGTCGGCCTCGCGGCGGGCCAGCTGCGCGGCCGCCACGTTGATCTCGTACGCGAGGTCGGACATGGCGTAGTCGCGCAGCGAGATCGCCGTGGCGTTGAAGGTGTTGGTCTCGATGACGTCCGCGCCGGCCTCGAGGTATTTGCGGTGGATGCACGCGATCAGCTCGGGCTGCGTGAGCACCAGCAGGTCGTTGTTGCCCTGGACGTCGGTGGGCCAGTCGGCGAAGCGCTCGCCGCGGTAGCCGGCCTCGTCGGGCCGGTCGCGCTGGATCGCCGTCCCCATGGCGCCGTCGAGCACGAGGATGCGCTGCCCGAGCACGGCCGTGAGCTCCGCGGTCGCGTCCGGGCGGAGGTCGGGCGACACGTTGCGGGACTGCACCGAGCCAGGGTAGCCGCCCGCGGGGGTGGCCCGGTCGCCCGCGCGGGGGACGCCGGCCCCGTCGCGCGGCCGAGTACCGCGGCCGGGGAGCCCGACCGACGTAGGCTCGCAGGGGTGATCGACCCGAAGTCCACCCCTGAGGACCTGCCCCGGCTCGACGACCCGGTGGTGGTCGTCGCCTTCGAGGGCTGGAACGACGCCGGGGACGCCGCCACCGGGGCGCTGGAGCACCTCGAGCTCATCTGGGACGCCACCCCGCTCGCCGCGCTCGACCCGGAGGACTACTACGACTTCCAGGTCAACCGGCCGACCGTCTCGCTCATCGGCGGGGTCAGCCGCCGGATCGAGTGGCCCACCACGCGCATCTCGGTGGCCCGCCCGCCGGGTTCCGGCCGGGACGTCGTGCTCATCCGCGGCATCGAGCCCAACATGCGCTGGCGCGGTTTCTGCGAGGAGCTCATCGAGCTGTGCCAGGAGCTCGACGCGCACACCGTCGTGGGCCTCGGCGCCCTGCTGGCCGACACCCCGCACACCCGGCCCACCCCGGTGACCGGCTCGGCCTACGACGCCGAGTCGGCGGAGAAGTGGGGGCTGGGCACCTCCACCTACGAGGGGCCCACCGGCATCCTCGGCGTCTTCCAGGACGCTTGCGTGCAGGCCGGGCTGCCGGCGATCAGCTTCTGGGCCGCCGTCCCCCACTACGTCTCCCAGCCGCCGTCCCCGCGGGCCACGGTCGCGCTGCTGCAGCGGGTCGAGGAGGTCCTCGAGATCGCCGTGCCGCTCGGTGCGCTGCCCAAGCAGGCCGACGAGTGGGTGCGCACGGTCGACGAGATGGCCAACGAGGACGCCGAGGTCGTCGAGTACGTGCGCTCGCTCGAGGAGCGGGCCACCGAGACCGACCTGTCCGAGGCCGACGGTGACCAGATCGCCCGCGAGTTCGAGAGGTATCTGCGCCGGCGGGGCTCCTCCCCCAACTGAGCCTGGCGCGTAGTCCCGTCGAGATCCCGTGATCTCGCACTGCTCAGCTGCTTCGGTGTGTGAGATCACGGGATCTCGACCTCGTGCAGAAGCGGTGGCGATGTTAGGGATAACGGTCGTTGTCCGCGGACGGCGGGCCCGGGGTGCGGTCCGGAGGACCGCGCTCAGCGCAGCAGCGGGCGCATCCGGCTCGTCGCGTCGGCGTCGAAGAGCCGGTCGTGCGTGGACAGCGCGTACCGGTCGGTCATCCCGGACACGTAGTCGACGACCTGGGTGACCGGGTCGGCCGAGGTGTCACGGTAGGTCGCCGGGATGAGCTCGGGGTGGGCCAGGTGGTGGTCGACGAGCCGGCGGGTGACGTCGATGGCCAGCTGCTTCTGCCCCGCCGCGGTCTCCGAGGCGTACACCCGCTGGAACATGAAGGCCCGCAGCTCGTGCATGGCCTCCAGCGGCTCGGGCGCCATGACCACCACTCCCCCGTCGGCGAGCGACCCCGCGACGACGGCGTCGATCATCGCGCCGACCATCCGGCTGCCCGGGTCGCCGAAGACGGCGCGCGCCCGGGCCGGCAGGTCGCCGACCTGCAGCACCCCGGCCCGGACGGCGTCCAGCGCGTCGTGGGACAGGTAGCCGATGCGGTCGGCGTAGCGCACGCACTCCGCCTCCCGGGTGGTCGGCGGCGGCGTGATCTTCCAGCTGTGCGCCCGGATGCCGTCGCGGACCTCCCAGGTGAGGTTGAGGT
>DATIMX010000193.1:0-4215 GCA_035474935.1 Geodermatophilus sp.
GCCGAGCGTCTCGCAGGTCGGGTAGTCGAACTGCGTGATGACCGCCCCGTCGGCCTCGCGCCGCATGATCGGGATGCTGTCGATCAGCGGGTAGCGGCCGATGATGACGCCGGCGGCGTGCACGCCCCACTGCCGCTTCAGCCCCTCGAGCTTGCGCGCCTGGTCGACGACCTCGGCCGCGCCGGGGTCGGACTCGTAGCGGGCGCGGAACTCCGCGGCCTCCTTGTAGCGCGGGTGGGCCGGGTCGAAGATCCCCGACAGCGGGATGTCCTTGCCCATGACGGCCGGCGGCATCAGCTTGGTCAGCTCGTCGCCGACCGAGTAGGGCCGGTCGAGCACGCGGGCGGCGTCCTTGATCGCGGCCTTGGCCTTGATGGTGCCGTAGGTGACGATCTGGCTGACCCGCTCCTCGCCGTACTTCTGCGAGACGTACTGGATGACCTCGCCGCGCCGGCGGTCGTCGAAGTCGATGTCCACGTCGGGCATGGAGACGCGCTCGGGGTTGAGGAACCGCTCGAAGATCAGCCCGTGCGCCAGCGGGTCGAGGTCGGTGATGCCCATGGCGTAGGCGGCCAGCGAGCCGGCGGCCGAGCCACGGCCCGGGCCCACGCGGATGCCGTTGTCCTTGGCCCAGTTGATGAAGTCGGCGACCACGAGGAAGTACCCCGGGAAGCCCATCTGGGTGATGATCCCGACCTCGTAGTCGGCCTGCTTGCGCACGTGGTCGGGGATGCCGTTCGGCCAGCGCTTGTGCAGCCCGCGCTCGACCTCCTTGACGAACCAGGAGGTCTCGTCCTCCCCCGGCGGCAGCGGGAACCGGGGCATCAGGTCCGCACCCTCGGTGAAGCTGACCTCGCACTGCTCGGCGACCAGCAGCGTGTTGTCGCAGGCCGAGGCGAGCTCGCCGGGAAACAGCGCACGCATCTCCGCGGCGCTCTTCAGGTAGTAGCCGTCGCCGTTGAACTTGAAGCGGTTGGTCTCGTTGAGCCGCGACCCGGTCTGGATGCACAGCAGGGCGTCGTGGGCCTCGGCGTCCTCCTTGTGCGTGTAGTGCAGGTCGTTGGTCGCCAGCAGCGGGATGCCCAGCTCTCCGGCGATCTGCATCAGCTGCGGGCGGGTCTTCTTCTCGATGGCCAGCCCGTGGTCCATGAGCTCGGCGTAGAAGTTCTCCCTGCCGAAGATGTCCTGGAAGTCGGCGGCGGCCTGGCGGGCGCGGTCGTACTTGCCGGCGCGCAGCCACATGTTCACCTCGCCCGACGGGCAGCCGGTGGTGGCGATGAGGCCCGTGCCGTACCGCTCGAGCAGGTCGCGGTCGAAGCGCGGCTTGCGGTACTGCCCCTCGAGGCTGGCCATCGAGGAGATGCGGAAGAGGTTGTGCATCCCCTCGGTGGTGCGCGCCAGCAGCGTCATGTGCGTGTAGGCGGCCTTGCCGCGCGAGGAGCCGCCCTCGCCGTCCTCGTCGATGAGGTTGTCGCCGAAGTCGAACGGCGCGCGGTCGAAGCGCGAGCCGGGCGTGTAGTAGCCCTCCATGCCGATGATCGGCTTCACGCCGGCGGCCTTGGCCTGCTTGTAGAAGTCGTAGGCGCCGAAGACGTTGCCGTGGTCGGTCATCGCCAGCGCGGGCATCCCCTGCTCGGCGGCGGCCTTGGTGACCTCCGGGAGCTTCGCCGCGCCGTCGAGCATCGAGTACTCGGTGTGTACGTGGAGGTGCACGAACGAGGAGGACTCCGCGGTCCGGGGGTGATCTGTGCTCACGGGCGTTGGTGCTCCTCACGGGTCGTGCGTGCCCGGCCGTCGGGGATCCGGCGGGCGACCGGCGGGGAAGACCGGCGGTGCTGTGGTCCGGGTGCGGGCCGGGGGGTGACTCGATCCTCGCACCACGGAGGTCTACTCCGGGGGACCGACAGGAAGGTGTCTCGCCACAGGCGGACCGCGGGAGGACCCCCTGCCCCCACCGTTGAAGGGCCCCTGCAGCGGGCCGCTCACAGCGGCCGGCGCATGGTGACGTGGGCGATGCCCGCCTCCTCGTAGACGCCCCCGACGGCGGTGTAGCCGGCCCGCTCGTAGAAGCGCCGGGCCGACAGCTGGGCGTGCAGCTCCACCTCCGTCAGGCCCAGCGCGACGGCCTGCCGGTGCAGCTCGGCGAGGACGGCGGCGCCGTACCCGCACCCGCGGGCCGCGGCGTCGACCGCCATCCGGCCGATCACCGCGCGCCCGTCGCGGACCAGCAGCCGCCCGGTGGCCACCACCCGCCCGTCGTCGTCCTCGGCGAGGGCGTGCACGGCGGTGGCGTCGTGCACGTCCTGCTCGATCTCGGCGGGCACGCCCTGCTCCTCGACGAAGACGCGGGTGCGCAGGGCGGCCACCTGCGGCCAGTCCGCGGCCGTGGCCCGCCGGGCGCTCGCCCGCCGGCTCACGTCGGCCGCCGGACGACGTCGGGCAGCGCGGACGTGGACACCAGCAGGAAGCGCAGGTCGATCAGCGCGTGCAGGACGACGGGCAGCAGCAGCGATCCGGTGCCCAGGTAGAGGCCGGCCATGACCCCGCCCAGGACGCCGGTGGTCACGATGCCCGCCACCCCCTGGTAGGCGTGCGCCAGTCCGAACGCCAGCGCGCCGATCGCGACCAGCGCCGGCGTCGGCAGACCGCCGCCGATCGCGGCGACCACGGCGAGCAGGAACCCGCGGTAGAGCCACTCCTCGCAGACGCCGGCGGTGACCCCGACCAGCGTGAACAGCCGCCGCTCCGCCGTCGTCCGGGGCAGCAGCGCCAGGGTGGCGTGGACGGCGGGCTCGGCGTGCCGGCCCTGCCCCGGCCGGCGGGGTTCCGCCGCCGCCCGCGCCAGCCCGCCGGAGCGCAGCGCCCGCGTGGAGACGACGACGAAGCCGAGGACCACCACGGTGGCGGCGACGGCGACGGGGCCCGGCCACGACCGCGGCCAGCGCAGGCCCACGGCCGCGGCGTCCACCCCGGGCGCGGACAGCCACACGACGAGGACGAGCGCCGCCAGCCCCCACTCGAGCACCAGCAGCCGGCCGTAGAAGGACCGCCGGGCGCCGTCGTCGGTGCGCAGCCGCCCCTCGAAGCGGCGGTGCAGCACGTGGCCGACGAACGGCTCCCCGACCACCAGGTAGCCGGCGACGGCGACCGCGGACAGCGCGGCCGGGCCCCAGTCGGCCAGCGAGCCGGGCAGCCCGACCGTGCTCATGGTCGAGCTCGCACGGGAGTCAGGACTCGGCGCGCAGGACGTCGAGCGCGCCGGCCAGGTCGGGCGGGAAGGGGCTGGTGAACTCCATCCAGTGGCCGTCGGCCGGGTGCGGGATGCCCAGCCGGGCGGCGTGCAGCCACTGCCGGGAGACGCCCAGCCGGGCGGCCAGCGTCGGGTCGGCGCCGTACATCGTGTCGCCGACGCAGGGGTGGCGCAGCGCCGCGAAGTGCACCCGGATCTGGTGGGTGCGGCCGGTCTCCAGCCGGATGTCGACCAGGCTGGCGGCCGGGAAGGCCTCGACCACCTCGTAGTGGGTCACCGACGGGCGACCCCCCTGGACGACGGCGAACTTCCAGTCGTGCCTGGGGTGCCGGTCGATCGGGGCATCGATGGTGCCGCGCGAGGGGTCCGGGTGGCCCTGGACGAGGGCGGCGTAGCCCTTCTCGACGGTGCGCTGCTTGAACGCGGCCTTGAGCGCGGTGTAGGCCCGCTCGCTCTTGGCCACGACCATCAGCCCCGTCGTCCCGGCGTCGAGCCGGTGGACGACGCCCTGCCGCTCGGCCGCACCCGAGGTGGAGATGCGGTACCCGGCGGCGGCCAGCCCGCCGATGACGGTGGGCCCCTCCCAGCCGGGGCTGGGGTGCGCGGCGACGCCGACGGGCTTGTCGACCACCACGATGTCGTCGTCGTCGTGGACGACGGTCAGCCCGGCGACCGGCTCCGGCGGGGCCGGCTGGGATGGGCGGGCATTCGGTAGCGGGGGCAGCTCGACCTCCAGCCAGCTGCCGCCGCTGACCCGGTCGCCCTTGTCGCGGACCCGCCCGTCGAGGACGACCGCGCCCGCGTCGGCGAGGTCGGCGGCCGCGCCGCGGGAGAGGCCGAACAGCCGGGACAGCGCCTGGTCGACGCGCTGGCCCTCGAGCCCGTCGGGCACCGGGAGCGCTCGGTGCTGGCCCGCGGGGTTCGTCACGGGGTCCATTCTGACCGTCGCAGCGACCGGGCCGGCG
>DATIMX010000194.1:0-3858 GCA_035474935.1 Geodermatophilus sp.
CGAGGGCTCCTGGAACAGCGGCTCGCTGACCGGGGAGAACGGCGGCCCCAACCTGGGTTACAAGACCCGGCAGAAGGGCGGGTACTTCCCCGTCGAGCCGATCGACCACCAGAGCGACCTGCGCGCCGCGATGATGGTCAACCTGGCCAACGCCGGGCTGGAGCTGGAGCGCGGCCACCACGAGGTGGGCACCGGCGGCCAGGCCGAGATCAACTACAAGTTCGACACGCTGCTGCGCTCGGCGGACAGCCTGATGCTGTTCAAGTACATCGTGAAGAACACCGCCTGGGCGGCCGGCAAGACGGCGACCTTCATGCCCAAGCCGCTGTTCGGCGACAACGGCTCGGGCATGCACTGCCACCAGAGCCTCTGGCTGGACGGCGAGCCGCTGTTCCACGCCGAGACCGGCTACGCGGGCCTGTCCGACATGGCGCGGCACTACATCGGCGGCCTGCTCAAGCACGCCCCGTCGCTGCTGGCGTTCACCAACCCGACGGTGAACAGCTACCACCGCCTGGTGCCCGGCTACGAGGCGCCGATCAACCTGGTCTACTCCGCGCGCAACCGCTCGGCCTGCACCCGCATCCCGATCTCCGGGGACAGCCCGAAGGCCAAGCGCATCGAGTTCCGCGTGCCCGACCCGTCGGCGAACCCCTACCTGGCGTTCTCCGCGATGCTGATGGCCGGCCTGGACGGCGTCCGCAACAAGATCGAGCCCCCGGCCCCGGTCGACAAGGACCTCTACGAGCTGCCGCCCGAGGAGGCCCTGGGCATCGAGAAGGTGCCCGCGTCGCTGGACGCCGTCCTCGACCGGCTCGAGGTCGACCACGAGTACCTCATCGACGGCGGGGTGTTCACCCCCGACCTGATCGAGACGTGGATCGAGTACAAGCGGGAGTTCGAGATCGACCCGATCCGACTGCGCCCGCACCCGCACGAGTTCGCGATGTACTACGACATCTGACCTCGGCGGACGCTCCGCGGCCCCCGTCCTCGACCCGAGGACGGGGGCCGCGGTGCGTCCAGCGATCGAAGGCGGCTCGGCCGGCGTGGGCACCACCCCGGTACCGTGCAAGGCGAATGTGCCATTCCCATGGGACGGGGTCGCCCGGTTCGGTCGGAGTCGTCCAGACCGCGTCGTCGTGGGTCCAACAGCGAGAAGGCGAGAGTTCATGACCACCGACGGCAACCGCACCAGTGTGGCGGTGATCGGCGCCGGACCCGCGGGGCTGACCGCCGCCTACGAGTTGGTCCGTCGCCAGGTTCCGGTCACCGTGCTGGAGGGTGACTCGATGGTGGGCGGCATCAGCCGCACCGCCGAGCGGGAGGGCTGGCGCTTCGACATCGGCGGCCACCGCTTCTTCACCAAGGTGCCCGAGGTCGAGGCCCTCTGGCACGAGATCCTCCCCGACGAGGACTTCCTGCTCCGGCCGCGGATGAGCCGGATCTTCTACGACGGCAAGCTCTACGACTACCCGCTCAAGGCCAGCAACGCCCTGGGCAACCTCGGCCCGGTCGAGGCCGTGCGGTGCGTGGCGTCCTACCTGTGGGCGCGGATCCGCCCGCCGAAGAACCAGGACACCCTGGAGGGCTGGATCGTCGCCCGCTTCGGCAAGCGCCTCTACCAGCACTTCTTCAAGACCTACAACGAGAAGCTCTGGGGCGTCCCGGTCGACCAGCTGCCGGCCGACTTCGCCGCCCAGCGGATCAAGAACCTGTCGCTGGTCGGCGCGGTGGTCAACGCGCTGACTCCCAAGCGCAACCAGAAGGAGATCACCTCCCTCATCGAGGAGTTCCAGTACCCGAAGTACGGGCCCGGGATGATGTGGGAGACCGCCGCGCGCAAGGTGCAGGAGCGCGGCGGCACGGTGGTCATGGAGGAGAAGGTCCGCACCGTGCACTGGGAGCCCGGCCGCGGGGTCACCGGCCTGACCACGGTGGTCACCGGCGGCTACGGCGCCGGTGCGGGCGCGCCCGAGTCCAGCCGGAGCGACATCGGCGCCGAGAAGCGCTACGAGGCCGATCACTTCATCAGCTCGATGCCGTTCTCCTCGCTGGTGGACGCCCTCGACCCGAAGCCCCCGGCGGAGGTGCTGGCGGCGGCCGACGCCCTGAAGTACCGCGACTTCCTCACCGTGGCGCTCGTGCTCCCGGTCGAGGCCGGCTTCCCCGACAACTGGATCTACATCCACTCCCCCGACGTCCAGGTCGGCCGGATCCAGAACTTCGGCTCCTGGTCGCCGTACCTGGTCAAGGACGGGCGCACCTGCCTGGGCCTGGAGTTCTTCGTCAACGTCGGCGACGACACCTGGAACCGGTCCGACGAGGAGCTCATCGCCCAGGGTGCCCGCGAGCTCGAGCAGCTCGGGCTGGCCAAGGCCTCCGACGTCGAGCGCGGCTTCGTCGTCCGGATGCCGAAGGCCTACCCGTTCTACGACGCCGGGTACAAGGAGAACGTCGAGGTCATCCGGCGCTGGATGGAGGAGAACACGCCGAACCTGCACCCGGTCGGGCGCAACGGCATGTTCCGCTACAACAACCAGGACCACTCGATGCTCACGGCCATGCTGACCGTGCAGAACATCGCCGACGGCACGCACCACGACATCTGGGACGTCAACGTGGAAGAGGACTACCACGAGGAGGTCTCGTCGCAGCGCACGGACGCCACGGCGGACGACCACGGGAGTCCCCGCCCCACCGCGGCGTGACGCAGGCACCAGGCGCCCGTCGCCGGCCGGGGTCCCTCGAGGACCCCACGCCGGCGGCGGGCGCGTCCGCGTCCGGGGCAGCCGATGCCGCCCGCCCGGGCCTGGCGGCCCGCGCGCTCCGGTCGGCCCGCCGGCACGCCGTCTTCCTCGTCGTGCTGGTCCTCGCCGCGATCGCGCGCGGCTACGTGACCGCGGCGTACTCGACGGCGCTGTGGTTCCCCGACTCGGGGACCTACGTCGACCGGGCCGAGTGGGTCGAGCCCGCCGTCGACCGGCCGTGGGGTTACTCGGCCTTCCTGGCCCTGCTCAACCCGGTCACCACGTTCCGCGAGGTGGCGATCGTCCAGCACGTGCTCGGCCTGGCCGTCATCGTGCTGGTCTACGCGCTGCTGCAGCGCCGCGGCGTCGCCCGCTGGCTGAGCGTGCTCGCCGTCCTGCCCCTGGCCTTCGACGCCTACCTGCTGAACATCGAGCACTTCATCCTGGCCGAGACGCTCTTCGTGTTCCTCATGGCCGTCGCGCTGGTGCTCCTGCTGGTGCGTGAGCGGCCGGGACCCCTGCTGATCGCGGCGGTCGGCGTCGTCCTGGGCCTGCTGACGCTCACCCGCACGGTGGGGCTCTTCCTCGTGGGCGTCGTGTTCGTCTACCTGGTCGTGCGGTTGCTGGTCCGGACGCTGCGCTGGCCGGCGGTCGTCGCCTTCCTCGGCGGTGTCGCGGCGGTGCTGGTGCCCTACGCGGCCTGGTTCGGCAGCGTGCACGGCTCGTTCGGGCTGACCGACTACACCGGCCACTTCCTCTACGGGCGGGTCGCCACCTTCGTCCAGTGCGAGGAGCTGGACGTGCCCGAGCGGCTGCAGCCCCTGTGCCCGACGCTGCCGCCGGAGGAGCGCCGCCCCGGCGACCAGTTCGTCTGGTTCGCCGACAGCCCGGCCAACGCCGTGGTGGACGGCGAGCGGGTGTGGTCGGAGGAGGACCTCGCGGAGTTCGCCACCATCGCCATCACGGGGCAGCCGTGGGACTACCTGCGCCAACTGCTCTCGGAGACCGTGCACTACGTCGAACCGGGCCGGGTCTCCGGCCCGCAGGACACCTGCCCGACCTGGTGGGCGTTCCCGTACCCGGAACCGGTGGAGCAGTACGACTGCAC
>DATIMX010000195.1:0-9617 GCA_035474935.1 Geodermatophilus sp.
CGTGGGAGATCCTCGGCTCGACGTTCCAGGTCAGCGGCCTGGTCAAGGCCCCGATCACGATCGAGGCCGAGGGGCTGCGGGCCACCGTCCGGGTGGAGGGCGTCGGCGAGGCCTACGGCGACTACTTCAAGAACCCGGTGACCGGCGAGCGGCACGAGGCGCACATCGTGCTCCCCGACGGCTTCATCTGGACCAAGGGCGAGTGCGGCGTGGGCAGTTACCGGGCGACGGCCGAGGGGTTGGACCTGTCCTTCCAGGACACCAACTGGATCCTCTACGAGTTCGACTGGTCCAACTCCTAGGGCAGGCGTCCGGAGGCCGACCAGCCGGAGGAGGACGGCTTCCGGACGGGGGGCGGCGGGCTCCCCGGCTGGCCCGACGAGCGGCAGGATGGCGCCGTCCACCGGCCGGCGAGCGGGGGAGGTCCGACCCGTGTCCCTCGTGCGCCACGTCGTCCCGGCGCCGCTGCGCCCGTTCGTCGCGGCGGCACACGGCTACCGCTCCCCTGCTCTGCCGACGGGGCTGCACCGCGGGCTGCCCTCCCGCCACCTGACGCTGGTCGTCGAGCTGGCCGCCCCGCTGCGGGTCAGCGGCACCGGCCCCGCCGTGGCCGCGCACGCCGTGCTCGGGGGCCTGCACACCCGGCCGGCGCTCATCGACGCCACCCGGCCCCAGGAGGGCCTCCAGTACGCCCTCACCCCACTGGCCGCGGGTGCCCTCCTCGGGCTGCCGGCGGCCGAGTTCGCCGAGCGCACCGTCGACCTGGCCGACGTCCTGGGCCGGGCGGCGGACCGGCTCATCGACGACCTGGCCGCGGCTCCCGGCTGGGCCGAGCGGTTCACCCGGCTCGACGCGGCGCTGCTCGACCGGCTCTGCGGGGACGTCGCGCCGGTGCCGCCCGAGGTGCGCGAGGCCTGGGGCGTGCTGCACCGCAGTGCCGGCCGCTGCCGGGTCGAGGACCTGGCCGCGCACGTCGGCTGGAGCCGGCGCCACCTGAGCGAGCAGTTCCGGCTGGCCACCGGCGTCCCACCCAAGCAGGCGGCGCGGATCGCCCGGTTCGAGGCCACCCGCCGGCTGCTGCTCGACCCGCGGCGTCCGCCGCTGGCCGAGGTCGCCGTCCGGTGCGGCTACGCCGACCAGCCGCACCTGGCCCGGGAGTGGCGGGCGCTGGCCGGGTGCAGCGTCGGCACGTGGCTGCGCGAGGAGCTCCCGTTCGTCCAAGACAGCGCCCCGGCCGAGGGGGCATCCTCCCCCGCATGACCGATGCGACGACGACCACCGCCCCTGCGCCCACCGTCTGGCCGAGCGTCGGCTTCGCCGACGTCGACGCCGGCGTTCGCTTCCTCACCGAGGGACTCGGCTTCACCGTCACCGCCTGCTACCGCGACGAGGACGGCACCGTCGCGCACGCCGAGGCACGCTGGCCGGACGGCGGGGGCGTCATGTTCGGCACCCGCGGCAAGCCCGGTGACTGGGGGGCCCTCGGACCCCAGGGCGTCTACGTCGTCGCGGCCGAGCCGGCCACCGTCGACGCCGCCTGGGAGCGCGTCCGCGGCATGGCCGGGGTCGAGGTGCTGCAGGAGCTGCACGACACCGACTACGGCTCGCACGAGTTCGGCGTCCGCGACGCCGACGGCAACCTCTGGACGGTCGGCACCTACCGCGGCGCCTGACCGGGCGGCGGCGAGGCCCGGCACACCAGCCAGACGAGAGTCGCCTGCCACACGACGAAGCAGGCGAGCACACCGAGCCACCCGGCCGGGGTGACGCCGAGGAGGACCGGCCGTGGGACCACGGCGACCGAGCACAGCACCAGGACGCCGGCCAGCCACACGGCCAGCGCGGTCCAGCGGTAGCGCGGCGCCCGGCTGGGGCGGACGGCGACGCCGAGGGCCGACAGGTCCTCGGGCGGGTGCCGGCGCAGCATCCGCCGCCGCGACCGGTACACGAGCACCCCGGGGTAGCGCTCGGCCAGCAGCCGCTCGCAGCGGCGGCGACGTCGGCGGGAGAGCCGGGCGCGGCGAGGGAGGCTGACGGCCTGGACGCGGGCCGCGGCGGCGCGGAAGCCGGTGTCGCCGAGGACGATCCGGCCGCGGGCGGCGACCACCGCGGTCACGTCCCCCCAGCCGGTCCCCAGGCCGGTGTGGCTGGGGTGGTACCAGCCGTAGAGGCCGCAGCCGCACCCGCGCGCCGGCGGCAGGTGCCCGTCGTCCACCATGCAGCGGGCGTGCTCGACCGGCCAGCTCCAGGGGCCGGCGCCGACGTGCACCGGTGGGCGCAGCCCGTCCTCGGCCAGGCGGAAGCGCCGGTAGCCCTGCAGCTCCCCCGGGACCAGCGCCGGCGGGTCCGCGCCGGGGTCGGCCGGGAGGGTCACGCCGGGGCGGGTGCCGCTGGAACGGGTTCGGGGCTCGGCGCGGCCGGGGCCGGGTCGGCCAACGGCTCGCACTCGATCTCCCGGCGTTCGGGGCCGATGTCGCCGGCCACGCAGGGCTCGGCCGCCACGGCGGCCCGGGGTGTCAGCGGTGCGGTCAGCGTGTGCATCTGCGGCTCCTCGCCGTGCGACCCGGGCCCTCAGTGAAGCACCGGCCGAGCCCACCCGGGAGGCGTCTCCGGCACGGGCCGACGACCTGCCGACCGGCCCTGGCACCGCAACGGTGTGCGCGGATGCGGAGTCCTCGTCGCGAGACCTGCGCCTGCGCGCACACCGTCGCCCGGATCAGTGCGCGGCGACCCGCTCGTCGTCGGAGGCCGCTGCCGCCGGTCGGCCGCTGACCTTGCGCCAGAGCCAGCCCGACGGCACCCGGCGACCGCTGACCACGTACTCCCGGACGGCGTCCACGATCAGGGTGCGCTCCAGCGCCCGCCGGGCGGCCGGCCACCCGGCGAACAGCAGCTCGTCGTCGGGCGCGAGGGTGACCTCGGGGCTCGGCGCGAGCGTGGCGTCGTCCCTGCGCAGGAGGAGCAGCGGCACCGCGTGCAGCGGCTCGTCGCGGTCCTCCGGGTTGCGCAGCAGGTCGCCCAAGCGCGCCGCACCGGAGTCCAGCCAGGGCATCAGGGCCGGGGCCTCCCGCTCGGTCAACCGGACCTTCCAGAGCGCCTGCAGGTGCTGCCCGCAGAGATCGGTGAGCCGGTCGACGACCTCTGCGGCCCAGGCGTCGCCGAGCTGCGGCATCTCGCGCAGGAAGCGCCAGAGCAGCGGCGTCGAGAGCTGGGCGTAGACCTCGTGCGCGATCTCCTCGGTCGGGACGAGCAGCGCGTCGAGCTCCATCGCGGCGAACAGCGGCGCGCTCGCCGGCCGGTTCTGCCGCGCGGTGAGGAACAGGCGGGGATTGATCCGCCGGGCGGTCTCCACCAGCGAGAGGTTGGTGATGTCGTTGTCGGTCCCGGCGACGAAGCCCACGGCCTCCTCGAGCCGCACCGTCCCCAGGACGTCGGGCTCGAAGCCGCCGGCCACGACGACGTCGTCCACGTCGTCGCGCGGGCTCGGGTCGATGACGGTCACCTCGATGCCCTCGGCGCGCAGGTCCGCGGTCAGCTCCCGGCCGAGCCGGCCGTAGCCGCACACCACCCACCGGCCGTCGCGCGGCGGCGTGCCCCGCGCGGGGAGCGGGGCCCCGGGTCCGCTCTCCAGCCAGGTCAGCAGCTGGTAGGACGCCGGTGCCCGCAGGGCCAGCTGCACGTGGTCACCGAACAGGTCGAAGGGGTTGACCACGCTGGGCGAGCCGAACACCCGCATGCGCTCGGCCATGACGCGCGTCGTCGCCCGGGCGATCACCGGCAGGTCGGGACGCAGCAGGGCCGTCGTCATGACGACGGCGAGGTTGGCCTCGTCGTCGTCGGTGAGCGCCACGACCGCCTCGCAGCAGGGGTGGTCCAGGCCCGCGACCCCGAGGTGCCCGGGGTCCCGGGCGTCGGCGGCCAGCCCGGGGACGTCGCCGTGGTAGGTCTCGAGCTCCAGACCGTCGATCCGCTCCTCGTTCCGGTCCAGGACGACGACCCGGCGGCCGAGGGCGTCCATCGAGTGCCCGAGCAGCTCGCCGGCGCGGCCGTAGCCCGCGATCAGGACGAACGGCTCGGACAGCCGGGCCACCCTGCGGGTGAAGCGCTGCAGCGCCAGTGCCGAGCGGAACGCCCGGTCCTGCAGCAGGCCGAGCAGCGAGCCGATGGCGTAGGCCCAGCCGACCACCGTCAGGTAGATCGAGATGGTCAGCCACATCCGCTGGTTGTAGGTGAACGGGTACGGGATCTCGCCGAAACCGATCGTGGTGGCCGTGTAGCTCATGACGTAGATGGCGTCGAAGAAGCCCATGTCCCAGGGCCGGCCCTCGGCGTCCTGGCCGGGGATCAGGGTCAGGCCCAGCACGCTGACGGAGAAGATGGCGACCAGCACGATCAGCGGCGCCCGCATGCGCCGGAGGATGAGGAAGATCGTCTCCGAGGCCCGGTTGGCCGACGCCGCGGCCGCCAGCAGCCGGGCGCGCCGGGCCCGCCGCTCCTCCTCCTCGCGCCGGCTCCGGCGCGCCCAGAACGTCAGCAGTGGGTTGCCCACGGCGCCCTCCGGTTCACCCGCGGTGGAAGGAGACGGTCTCGATGACCAGCAGGACGACGGAGACGAGGTTGGCCAGCAGCGCGCCACCGGACAGGGACACGACGCTCGCCGTCCACGCCTCCGTCATGCCGGCCGACGAGACGTACTCGGCGTAGCCGTACATCAGGGCGGCCCCGACGAGCTGGAGGACCGCGACGATGCTGGTCGCGAGGTGCACGGCGCCGATCTGCGTGCGATCGCCGAACTTCAGCACGAGGGCGATGAGATTGACGATGACCGCGGCGAACAGCTCGAAGGGGTTGTGCAGGTCCGGATCGCGCATGTCGCCGAGGAAGAAGCCGAAGTTCAGCGTCGCGGCGAGCAGGACGAAGAACCCGAAGACGACCTTCTCCAGGTTCACGCAATCCTCCGCCCGCCGCCCCGGAGCCCGGGGGTCGGCCCACAGCATCGCTGCTGTGGTCCTCCTGCGCTACGGACGCTGCAACAGGGGCAGGACGACGCGGTCGACCAGGTCGGTCACCACGGTGTGGTCCAGCGGCCGCCCGGTGATCAGCCAGCGCAGTGCGAGCACCGCCGGGCCGACCTCCGCCGCGATCGACTGCTCGACTCCGGCGGGGACCTCGCCGCGCTCGACCGCGCGGGCGACGACGGTCTCCCAGGCGGCGTCCCAGTTGGCCAGCGGCAGGCGGCGGCTGCCCTCCTGCAGCACCGGGTCGTCGATGACGGCGCCGAGCAGGCTGCGGATCGCCCGCCCCGAGGGACCGCTGAAGAGCTCCACCACCTCGGTCAGGACGGCGACCAGGTCCTCGCGGAGCTTCCCCGTGTCGGGCACCTGCAGCACCGGCGCACCCACCACCTCCATGACGCTGATCAGCAGCTCAACCTTGCTCGACCAGCGCCGGTAGATCGTCGCCTTGCCGACCCCGGCGGCCATCGCGACGGCGTCCATCGTCAGGCCGCCGTAGCCGGACCGGCCGAGCACGTCGATCACGGCCGTGGCGATCGCGGCGTCCCGCGACGCGTCGAGTCGGCGCCCTCCGGTCCGCGTGCGGGTCGGGCAGACCGCCTGGGCAGTCTCCTCACACTGTGTCACGGAACGAACGTAACCGGTATTGGCGAACCGTGCAGGACGGAGGGCACCTCCCGTTGCCCGAGACGCTGCGCACCGGGACGGGCACCGTCCGCCAGGGTGTTGCGAGTCGGCCGGGATCCAGCCGACGCGGCGGGGCCGGCCGCGGTCCCCCGCGGCCGGCCCCGTGCGTTCCCCCTCGACCGGCTCTCCCGTCCCCCACGGTCGTGCCGGTCGTCGTACGACCGGGTGCGCCGTTCCCCCGCGGCGTCCCCGGCCCGACCGGTGCACCGTTCCCCCCGGTGCCCCGGTCGTCCCTCCATCCGGCCGGCACCGCCGTCCCCCACGGCGGTGCCGGTCGTCGTGCCCGGCGGCGTCGTCCCCCTCGACGCCGCCGGTCGATGCGCCGGCGGCTCCGTCCCCCCGTGCGATGGAGACGCCGGCTGTCCTCAGGCCCCGGTCGGGGCCGGTCTCACCGCGCGACGCCCGCGCGCTGGCTGGCGCTGAACACGAAGTCCAGCGAGCTGGTGGCGCCCTCGACCAGGTCGGCGCCGGTGGTCGACGGCAGCGGTCACGCCGGCTCCCTCGGTGCTCGTCGTCTCGGTGACAGGGAGGACTCTGGCGGCCCATCCGCAGGGCACCCCCCGGACGACCGCAAGAGATCCGCAAGGTGCGCGGAACGGCGTGGCGGGCTGCCCGCAGGACACCGCGACGCTCGCGGGCGCCGACCTTGGCCGGCCGCGGCCGGAAGCCGGGGGCGCCTGCCGCGGTTGACCCTCACGTGAGCAGGGACGTCGAGGTCGTCGTCATCGGGGCCGGTCAGGCCGGGCTGAGCGCGGCGCACCACCTGGCCCGGCTGGGGCTCGACCTCGTCGTCCTGGACGCCGAGGACCGCGCCGGGGGTGCCTGGCAGCACCGCTGGCCCTCGCTGACGCTGGCCCGCACCCACCACGTGCACGACCTGCCCGGCCTGCCGTTCCCGCCGGCGGGGGACGACGTCCCGGCCGCCGACGCGGTCCCTGCCTACTTCGCCGAGTACGAGCGGCACTTCGCCCTGCCGGTGCACCGGCCGGTCCGGGTGCACGCCGTCCGCCGGACGTCCGACGACAGCCGCAGGGAGCATCGCAGCGAGCTCTGCGAGCGAGGAGCGGACCGCGGCGCGGAGTCGGACCGGAGGGCACGGCCCGACGACAGCCGCAGGGAGCATCGCAGCGAGCTCTGCGAGCGAGGAGCGGACCGCGGCGCGGAGTCGGGCCCGAGGGCACGGCCCGACGACCGCTTCCGCGTCGAGACGTCGGACGGCGACTGGACCGCCGACGCCGTCGTCAACGCCACCGGCACCTGGACCCGGCCGTTCGTGCCGCGCTACCCGGGGCAGGAGGTCTTCCGCGGCCGCCAGCTGACCCCGGTCGACTACCGGGGCGCCGCGGAGTTCGCCGGGCAGTCGGTGGTCGTGGTGGGCGGCGGCGCCTCGGCGGTGCAGCTGCTCGGGGAGATCGCCGAGGTCGCCGACACCACCTGGGTGACCCGGCGTCCGCCGGTCTGGCGCGAGGAGCCGTTCGGCCCGGACGAGGGGCGGGCGGCGGTCGCGCTGGTCGAGGACGCCGTCCGCGAGGGCCGCTCCCCCGGCAGCGTCGTCGGCGTCACCGGGCTGGTCGTCACGCCCTGGGTGCGGGAGGCGCGCGCCCGCGGCGTCCTCGACCGGCTGCCGATGTTCGACCGGCTCACCCCCGACGGCGTGGCGTGGGACGACGGCCGCTCGGTCCGCGCCGACGCCGTCCTGTGGGCCACCGGCTTCCGGGCGGCGCTGGGCCACCTGGCGCCGCTGGGTCTGCGCGGGCCCGGCGGCGGCATCCGGATGGAGGGCACGCACGTGGCCGGGGAGCCGCGGGTGCACCTGGTCGGCTACGGGCCCTCGGCGAGCACGGTGGGCGCCAACCGAGCCGGACGCGAGGCCGCCGTGGCGCTGCGCCGGCTGCTGCACCCCGAGGCCGCCCGCGCGGCCTGAGCCGATCCCCACCCCCGTCGAGATCGCGCGATCTCGCACCGGTGCCCGGCTCGAGGCGTGCGAGATCCCGTGATCTCGACGTGTTGGGGGCAGGTCAGGGGATGGTCAGGGTCGGTCCAGGGGGTTCCCGGATACCCCCGGGCGCCGGCGACCGAGAGCCTCGACGCCATGACCTCCCCGACCTCCCGCGGCCCGGTGACCCCGTGATCGCCGCGCACCGCCTCACCAAGACCTACGGCACCCGCACCGCCGTCGACGGGATCAGCTTCACCGTCGAGCCCGGCCGGGTGACCGGCTTCCTCGGTCCCAACGGCGCCGGCAAGTCCACGACGATGCGGATGGTCCTCGGCCTGGACCGCCCGACCTCGGGCAGCGTCACCGTCAACGGCCGCCGCTACGCCGACTGCCCCGCCCCGCTGCGTGAGGTGGGTGCGCTGCTCGAGGCCCGCGCGCTGCACCCGGGCCGCTCGGCACGCGACCACCTGCGCTGGCTGGCGGCCAGCAACGGCATCCCACGGACCCGCGTCGACGAGGTGCTCGACCTGGTCGGGCTCACCGCGGTCGCCGACCAGCGGGTGGGCCGGTTCTCGCTCGGCATGGGCCAGCGGCTGGGCATCGCGGCCGCGCTGATCGGCGACCCGCCGGTCGTCGTCCTCGACGAGCCGGTGAACGGCCTGGACCCCGAGGGCATCCGGTGGGTGCGGACCCTCGCCCGCGACCTCGCCGCCGAGGGCCGCACGGTGTTCGTCTCCAGCCACCTGATGTCGGAGATGGCCCTGACCGCCGATCACCTCGTCGTCATCGGCCGCGGCCGGGTGCTGGCCGACTGCTCCACGGCGGAGTTCGTCGCCCAGCACGCTGCCTCCCACGTGCGGGTCCGCAGCCCCCAGCACGACCAGGTCGCCACCCTGCTGCGCCGCGAGGGCCTGGACGTCGCCGCGCACGGCGGGGAACTGCGGGTGCGGGGCCTGGAGGCGGCCGCCGTCGGTGAGCTGGTCGGCCGCTCCGGCCTGCTGCTGCACGAGCTGACCCTGGTGCGCTCCTCGCTCGAGGACGCCTTCATGACCCTGACCGCCGACAGCGTCGAGTACGCCGCCACCCCCGCAGGAGCTTCCCGATGACCGCCACCGTGGGCACCCACGCCTGGTCCCGGACCGGGACCTCGGCGGCGCCCGGCGCCGGCGCGACGCTGCGGGCGGAGTGGGTCAAGTTCTGGACCGTCCGCTCGACGCCCTGGTCGCTCGGCGCGATGTTCGTGCTGGGTGCCGGCCTGACCACGCTGGTGTGCGCGCTGAGCGCCGAGGCGCTGGCCCGTGGCGACGTCGGCGAGCCGGTGGGCGCCTTCGTCACCTGGGGCATCGTGTTCGCGCAGGTCACGGCCGTCGTCCTGGGCGCGCTCGTGGTCACCAGCGAGTACGGGACCGGGATGATCCGCGCGACGCTCGCGGCCACCCCGCGACGCGGCGCGGTGCTGGCGGCCAAGGTCGCGGTGCTCGCCTCGACGCTGTTCGTCGCCGGCACCCTGACCGCGCTGGCCGGCTACCTCGGCGGCAACTGGTTCCTCGACCGCGAGGGCATCGGCCTGGCGCTGAGCGACGACGGCGTGCTGCGGTCGATCCTCGGCAGCGGTCTCTACCTGGCCGGGCTCGGGCTGTTCGCCGCCGGCGTCGGCCTGCTCGTGCGGCACACCGCCGCGGCGCTGGCCGTCGTGCTGGGCCTGGTCTTCGTCGTCGGCAACCTGGTGATGGTGCTGCCCGGCGCCTGGGGCGAGTGGGCGACCAAGCTGATGCCGGGCAACGCCGGGTCGAGGATCGCGACGCCGGAGTCGTTCAACCCGCTGCTGCTCGACCCGTGGGTGGGCTTCGCGGTGTTCGCCGCCGAGGTCGCCGCCGTCCTGGTGCTCGCCGCGGTCGTCTTCACCCGGCGCGACGCCTGACGCCCGATCCCTGTTGATCATGGGCTCGTCGCAGGCGACACGGCCGGACACGCCG
>DATIMX010000196.1:0-7218 GCA_035474935.1 Geodermatophilus sp.
GACGTCGCCCGCGGCCTGGCCGCCGGCGCCGACGCCTACCTGGCCAAGCCCTTCTCCGTCGCCGGGCTGGTCGCGCAGGTGCGCGAGCTGACCTCCGGGGGAACCGCGTGACCGTCCTCGAGCCCGCGCCGGCCGAAGAGCTGGCCCGGCTGCGCGCGGAGAACTCCGGGCTGCGGGCGCAGATGCAGCACCGCGACGACGAGCTGCAGGTCGCCACCCGGATGCTGCAGGCCCGCGCGCAGACGATGACCAGCGTCATCGACGCGGTCACCGAGCAGTCGATCATCGGCACCGACGTGGACGGCGTGATCCGGGTGTGGAACCCCGGCGCCGAGCGGATGCTCGGCCTCCCCCGCGCCGACGTCGTCCGCCGCCGGTCGATCACCGAGTTCCACCTGCCCGAGGAGCTCGACGACGCCGGCGGCGGCCTGGCCGCCCTGGTGCGCACCGCGCAGGAGCAGGGCAGCGACGTCCGGGACTGGACCTACGTCGCCGCCGACGGCGCCGAGCTCACCGTCTCGGTGGCGGTCACCCCGCGCACCGACGACCGCGGCGTGCACGCCGGGTGGAACTTCGTCGGCACCGACATGACCGAGGCCCGGGCGACCGAGCGCATGAAGGACCAGTTCGTGAGCCTGATCAGCCACGAGCTCCGCACGCCGCTGACCTCCATCCTGGGCTACCTGGAGCTCGTCCTCGACGACCCGGACCTCGGCGAGGAGTCGCGGGCGCACCTGGGCACCGTCGAGCGCAACGCCCAGCGGCTGCTGCGCCTGGTCGGCGACCTGCTGTTCACCGCGCAGGTGGACGCCGGCCGGTTCAGCCTGCAACCGGCGGACGTCGACCTCGCGGACGTCGTCCGGGCGGCGGAGGAGACGGTGCGGGTCACCGCCGCGGCGACCGGTGTCGAGGTCCTCGTCGATGTGCCCGACGGCGGCCTGGTGGTGCACGGCGACGCCGTCCGGCTGGGGCAGGCCTGCGACAACCTGGTCTCCAACGCGGTCAAGTTCACCCCGGCCGGCGGCCGGGTCACCCTCGCGCTGCGGTCGGCCTGGCGGACGGCGGACGGCGCGGTCGTCGACGCCCCGCAGGACGACGCGGTGCCGGTCGCCCGGCTTGCGGTCAGCGACACCGGCATCGGGATCCCCGCCGGCGAGCAGGGTCAGCTCTTCGCCCGGTTCTTCCGCGCCTCGACCGCCCGGCGGCACGCGGTGCCCGGTGTCGGGCTGGGGCTGGCCATCACGCGGGCCATCGCCGCCGCGCACGACGGCACCCTCGAGGTCGCCAGTGTCGAGGGCCGGGGCACCACGTTCACGCTGACGCTCCCCCGCTGAGGTCCGCGGCCCCCTCGCAGGTACGAGGACCACCTCCTCCTCACCGTGGGAGGAGGAGGTGGTCGCACGGGGGTCCCCCCATCTTGCGGATCCCTTGTGGTTGGCGGGCGGGTGCCCTGCGGTTGGGCGGTCAGGGTCGTTCCTGTCGCCGGGTCACCCCGATCCCGGTCCAACGCAGGGAGAACCCCGATGAGCAGCAGCACCCGCGCCGGCACCACCCGCAAGGTCCTCGGCTCCCTGGCCGTCATCGGCACCGCCGCCGCGGTCGCCGGCCTGGGCACCTTCGGCACCTTCACCGACTCCACCACCCCGGTCTCGGCCCAGCTGACCTCCGGCACCGTCTCCATCGACCTGGCCCAGCCCGCCGCCCCGATCCCCGCGGTCACCACCGGCCTGCTGCCCGGCGACTCCATCGCCCGCACCCTCACCCTGGTCAACGACGGCAACAGCCCGCTGTCCTCGGTCGCCCTGGGCGTGAGCACCACCAACCCCAGCGTGCTGACCACCGACCCGGTCAACGGCCTGCAGCTGACCCTCAAGGCCTGCTCGGTCGCCTGGACCCAGGGCGCCACGACCGCCCCCACCTACGCCTGCGCGGGCACCGAGCGCGCCCTCACCACCGGCGGCGCCGCCATCGGCAACCGCACCCTGGAGGCCCCCGCCAGCCTCACCCCCGGCGGCACCGACCACCTGCTGCTCACCCTGAGCCTGCCGGCCACCGCCGACAACACCTTCCAGGGCAAGACCAGCACCCTGGCCCTCACCTTCTCCGGCGTCCAGCGCGCCGCCACCACCCGCTGACCCCGGCGACGACGAACCGGAGACCGTCATGACCGCCGTCCTCCCGCTCCGCACCCCGGCGGCAGCCCGCACGCTGCCGCCGGTGGCCCCGGCCGCCCTCCGGGTCCTGCGCGCCGCCCCGGCGTTCCTGGGACGCTGGTCGGTGCGGCTGCTGGTGACCGCGGCGGTCCTCGCCTTCGCCGTCCTGGCCGCCGGCCCGCACCTGCTGGGCTACCGCACGATGACGATGCTGACCGCCAGCATGGCCCCGGGCATCGAGCCCGGCGACGTCGTGATCACCACCCCGCTGGCCGTCAGCGACGTCACCGTGGGCATGGTGATCAGCTACCACATCCCCATCGACGACCACCGCGTCGTCAGCCACCGCGTCATCGACGTCCAGCACGCCCCCGACGGCACCGTCACGGTCCAGACCAAGGGCGACGCCAACGACCACCCCGACCCCTGGACCGCCGTCCTGCAGGGCGACACGGCCTACGAGGTCCGCGCCGTCGTGCCCGAGCTCGGGCACCTCATCACCGCCCTGCGCGTCCCCGCCGTCCACCACGCCCTCGTCTACGGCGTGCCCGCGGTGCTCGCCGGCTGGCTGCTGCTCACCATCTGGCGGCCGGGGGACGAGGAGGACGAGTCGTGAGCACCGTCCCGACCGCCCTCGTCGTCGGCGCCGACGCAGCCGGCCGCGCACCGCTCGCCGCACTGCTGCAGCTGACCGGGTGGGACGTGCGGGAGTCCGCCGGCACCCGGGAAGCGCTCGGCCTGGCCCGGCGCCTGGAGCTGGACCTGGTCGTCGTCGACCTGGACGGCCCGGCCGGGGAGGCGCCGGCCCTGCTGCGCCGGCTCCGGCTGGTCGGCTGCCGGGCCCACCTGCTCGCCGTGACCGCCACCGCCGACGCCCCCGACCGGGCCACCGCCCTCGAGGCCGGCGCCCTGGCCTGCCTGCCCCGGCCGGTGGACGCCCGCCTGCTGGTCGGCCTGCTCGCCCGCCGGGCACCCGGACCGCAGGCCCCCGCCGCCGGGGACGCCCGTGGTGCGGACGTCGACGCCGAGCTCATGGACCGGCTGCAGCACGTGTACGCCGCCGCACTGCCCGACCGGCTGACCGCCATCGCCGACGGCGCCCGGACCGGGGACGCCGCGGCGCTCGCCCGGGCCTCGGCCACGCTGGCCGGCACCAGCGCCCAGCTGGGCCACCCGGAGGTCGCCGCGGTCTGCCGGGCCATCGCACGGGACGCCCGCCGCGGGGTCCTGGCGCACGAGCTCGTCGTCGAGCTGCGCAGCGTCGCGGGCGGCTGAGGGGACCCTGGCCCCCTTGCAGGTACGAGGACCCCGTCCTCCTCACCATGGAAGGACCCCGTCCTCCCCACCCCTCGGAGAAGGACCCCGTCCTCCTCACCGCTCGCAGGCTCGCGGCGAGCCTCCGGACGGGGCCGGCCCGGGACGGGGCCGGCGGCGAGCCCCTGGACGGGGCCTGGCGCGCGCGTGCGAGCGGTGGGGGGCACGGGGGTCCTCCATCTTGCGGATCCCTTGTGGTCGGCGGGCGGGTGTCCTGCGGTCGGGCGGTCAGGGTCGTTCCTGTCGCCGGGTCACCCCGATCCCGGCCCGACGCAGGAGGAACCCCGATGAGCAGCAGCACCCGCGCCGGCACCACCCGCTGACCCCAGCGACGACGAACCGATCCCCCACGGAGACGACGCCATGACCGCGTTCCCCCTGTCCGGCCCGCGAGCCCTGCGCGCGGCGGCCGCTCCCCGCGGCCGCTGGAGCACCCGGGCCCTGGTCGTGGTCGCCGCGCTGGCCGTTCCCGTCCTGGGCGCCGGCGCCCCGGCCGCGAACGCCACCTTCTCCGACTCGGCGGCGCTGCCGTCCGTGAGCGTCGGCACCGGCACCGTCGCGCCGGCCACCCAGGTCCGGATCGACACCTCGTGCATCACCACGACGATCGTCATCCAGCGGACCTTCCAGACCACCGCCGCCGGCGCCGTCTGGCAGACCAGCTACTCGCAGACGTCGAGCACGGCCACCAGCAAGAGCGACGTCGAGAGCGACGTCACGACGCGGACCGACGGTCCCGGCGTCAACCGGTACACGACCACCCAGACCATCAAGGACACCGAGCTGTACGCCACGGCGCACTGGGACCTCAGCACGTCGGCCCGCGTGACCGGGTACCGGATGACCGCGCACACGATCTACGGCCCCGTGGTGATCGGCGAGCCCGGTCCGGTCACGACGTCGATGAGCCGCCAGTACGACGCCAGCGTGCTCAGCTGGAACCCCCGGCTGTCGATCGACACGCTGACCGACTACGGCTGGATCGGCACCTCGCAGCTCACCAAGCCCGTCACCTGCTGACCGCACGGCAGCGGCCCCGTCCCGAGGGATGGGGAGGACGACGGCCCCCTGCAGGGTCCCGCCGCGAGCTCGCGAGTGGCGGGGGGCAGGGGGTCCTTCTTCAGGCGACGAGTCGGTAGCCGACGCCGCGCACGGTCCGGATCGACGGCGAGGAGAGCCCCGCGGCCTGCAGCTTGCGGCGCAGGTTGGACATGTGCGCCTCGACCAGGCGCACGCTGCCCTCCCAGTCGGTCTGCCAGACCTCGCGCAGCAGCGTCTCGCGCTGCAGCACCCGGCCCGGGCGCGAGGCCAGCGCGGCGAGCAGGTCGAACTCGGTGCGGGTCAGGTCGACGACCACGCCGTCCACCCGCACCTCGCGGCTGTCCTCGTCGACCTCGAGCTCGGCGAGCCGGAGCACCGACTCCTCGGCCGCCTCGGGACGCGGGGCGGGGATGCGCGGACGGCGGAGCATCGCCTGCACGCGGGCGACCAGCTCGCGCGGCGAGAAGGGCTTGGCCATGTACCCGTCGGCGCCCACGGCCAGCCCGATGAGCAGGTCGACCTCCTCGGCGCGCGCGGTGAGCATGAGGACGTAGCACTCGCTCTCGGCGCGGATCTGCCGGCACACCTCGGTGCCGTCGGCGTCCGGGAGGCCCAGGTCCAGGACGACGACGTCGGGCGCCGCGCGCCGGACCTCGGCCAGCGCCTCGGCACCGGATGCCACTGCGCGGACGTCCATCCCCGCCCGGCGCAGGACCGTGCAGACCAGCTCCCTGATCTCCTCGGTGTCCTCGACGACGAGCACGGACTGCTCGGACACGACGTCTCCTCCTGTTGCCTGTGCGACCGACACCGGGCCGCGGGGGCCGGGCGTCACCTGACCGGGTGATCGGCGGAGGCCCGGGCCGCCTTGAGCGCGGTGTCCCGGCCTCACCCGGGAGGAGGAGGTGCGGCCCCGGCGGGACGGCGCAGCTCGACGGCGGCAGAACCGATGCCCGCGGCCGCCGCCCGGCGGTGGACGGCGGCGAGGCCGAGGCCGCGGGCGCCGCCCAGCCGGGTGACCGTCGCGACGACGTCGTCCGCCGTCCCCGGCGTCATCACCGAGAAGGCGACGACGACCCGGCCGGAGGGCGCGAGCACCCGGTCGACGACGTCCCACGTGGCCTCCTGCGCGGGGTCGGTGAGCGCCCGCACGTCGAAACAGACGACGACGTCGAAGGGGACGGACCCGAGGTCGGCGTCGGACAGCGCGGCCGCCTGCAGCCGCACCCGACCGGCCTCGACCGCCGCGCGGTTGCGGCGGGCAGCCGCGGCGACCATCGTCGGCGAGCGGTCGACGCCGAGCACCTCGCCCGCCCGCTCGGCCAGCAGGGCCACGAGGACGCCGTGGCCGCAGCCCACCTCGAGCACCCGCTCCCCCGGCCGGGCCGCGACCACGCCGGCGGCCCAGGTCTGTCGCGCCGACGCGGTCACGGCGCCGACCGTAGGGCTCTCACCCCGACGGGGCGGACCGTGCGGCGCGGGCTCAACCGGGGGCGCCGGGGGGTCGAAGGCATGGGCACCTCACCCCCGAGGGAGCCGCCGGGGCCCGATGCCCCGCCCATCCGGAGGACCGCGATGATCGGCCTCACCCGCCGCACCGGCGAGCACTGCCGTCTGGACCCCGACCACATCGAGCGGGTCGAGGCCGGGTCGGACACCGTCGTGATCACGACCGACGGCAGCTGCTACTGCATCCGCGAGACGATCGACCAGGTCATTACGCGCATCATCGAGTACCGCGCCGGCGACATCGCCGCCTGCTACGTGCTCGACCGCGGTGAGGACGCCGACCCGCTGGGCCTCGGCGGCTCCGGCGTCCCGCCCCAGGCGCACGCCCCCGGCCCCGTGGTGCCGATCCGGCTGCCCTGACCGCGACGGCTCCTCCCCCCTCGGGAGGAGGGGCCGCGTCGGCTCGGGTTGACCTCCGTCGGTCCACGGCCGAACTCCTGACCGGAACACCGACCCAGCGAGGAGACGACCGTGAAGATCACCGCCCGCGGAGTGCCCGCCACGGACGCACAGGTCCACAGCGAGGTCGCCCAGCTGCTCGACCGACGGGCGGCGATGAAGCACCCGCCGTTCAGCCTCACCGTGTCCGACTCCGTGGCGCTGGGCATCGCGCGGCTGTTCCGCAGCACGTCGCTGTCCGGCGAGGTGCTCGACCGCTTCGCCGCCGGCAGGAGCGTCGACAGCGACGAGCTGGTCGAGGCCGTGCGCTTCGAGCAGGGCTACGCCTCTCCCGAGGACTACGCCGCGCTGCGCTGCCTGGTGCTGTGGGTGCACCACCAGGAGCACCGGCGCGACGAGCGCCGCGCGCACGCGGGCTGACCCGCGCCCCGCACAACAGCAGCGCCTCGTCGCCCGCCAGGCGACCGGCGCTGTCCGAGGTACCTCGGCTGGGCCGAGGATCCACGGCACCCCGCACACCGATCCAGCGGGAGGGCTGTCCTCCCAGGGGGCGATGCGGGGGCGAGGATCGGCGGTCTAACCGGCTGCTGCCGCCTGGGGCGCCGATGCCTGCTGCGGGCCGCTTGCCGACGCCGAGCCGTCCGAGACGCGGAGCATCTGTGCCATCGCCTCGAGGTTGTCCGCCGCCGACGCGCCGCCGCACGTCAAGGCGGCGAGGATCGCGCCGAGCAGGCCGTCCCGGTCGGCCAGGATCCGGACCCGACCGATCTCGACGACGAGACCCAGCAGATCGAGACGGAGT
>DATIMX010000197.1:0-1999 GCA_035474935.1 Geodermatophilus sp.
CAGGGCTTCAACGCCGCCACCGGTGAGTACGGCGACCTCGCTGCCCAGGGCGTCATCGACCCGGTGAAGGTCACGAAGGCCGCGCTCGGCAACGCCGCGTCCATCGCGGCGATGGTGCTGACGACGGACTCCGCGGTCGTCGAGAAGCCCGCGGAGGAAGAGCACTCGCACAACGGTTCGGGGCACCACACCCACGGGCACTCGCACGGCGGGCACGGGCACTCGCACTGAGCTGACCGCCGGCAGAACAGACGAAGAGGGCGGGTCCGGAGGAATCCGGACCCGCCCTCTTCGGCGTTGCTGTTGCTGACTACACCCCCGCGGCGACGGCGGCGGGCTGCGCGGCGATCAGCCGGGCCCGCTCCTCCTCGCTCATGCCGCCCCAGACCCCGTAGGGCTCGCGGACCGACAGTGCGTGCTTCAGGCACGCCTCGAGGACGGGGCACCGGGCGCAGACGGCCTTGGCCGCGGTCTGCCGCCGCGCGCGGGCGGGCCCGCGCTCACCGTCGGGGTGGAAGAAGAGGGACGTGTTCTCGCCACGGCATGCGCCGTGGAGCTGCCAGTCCCAGACCTCGGCGACCGGCGTCGGGAGCCTGCGAATGTCGGCCATGTCTCCTCCAGGGCTCAGGTGAGCCGGAGGGGGCTGTCCGGCTGCAAGGGGCCGGTGCCCTTGGCCCTGCATGGTCAAACACGTCGTGATCGCAACTTTTTGCTTCGAGTTGCGAAATCGCGCTCCTCACCCCCGGGGGTGAGGGCGGGTGTTGTGGCTCGATCGTGTCGCTCATGGTGGAACCAGGTCGTGCCGGATCCGGGAGGGGGAGAAACCCGGATCAGCGCGTCGACCAGCGCAGAGGTGGGGGTTTCCCTGCAGGGGGAGCCCCCACCCGAGCGCTGCCGGCCGGGTGTTCCCGGGTCGGTTCGGTCTCGGCGGCTCGTGCGCCGGGGGGAGCGAGGAGCAGGCCCTTGATCGACGACAGGATGCGCGGGCCCGGCAACGGTGCCACCACCGTCTGGGTGTACGACGAACGCCGGCGGGTCCGGGACGATGTCGCCTCGCGGCTGGTCGCCCTGCCCTTCGTCGGCCGGGTCGAGGTCGTCGCCGACGCCGCCTCGCTGATGTCCCGGCTGGCCACCCGGTCGCCCGACGTGCTCATCGTCGGCACCCAGCGTGCCGTCGACACCGGCCTGAGCGCCGCGACCCAGGCACTGCGCGCCTACCCGGGTCTGCCGGTCCTCGTCCTCGGTGCGCCCGACGACGCGGAGAGCGTCCGCGCGGCCGTCGCCTTCGGTGCTCGCGGGTACCTCCGCTGGGACGCCAGCCCGATCGAGATGGGCCTGGGCCTGTCCCGCGTGGGGCTGCGTGCCGAGGGCGGCCGCATCCCGCAGCAGGTCGGCTCGATGAACGGCGTGCCCTCGTGGAGCGGCGCCGCGCCGCTCGCCGGGTCCGCGCCCACGACCGTCCGCTCGACCGTGCGGGAGGCCACGCCGGCCGTCGCCCTGTCGATGCGCGAGATGCAGGTGCTCACCGGAATGAGCCAGGGCAAGAGCAACGCCCAGATCGGGCGCGAGCTCTACCTCTCCGAGGACACCATCAAGACCCACGCGCGGCGGCTGTTCCGCAAGCTCGGCGCGAAGGACCGCGCCGAGGCCGTGGCGACGGGTTTCCGCCGCGGGATCATGACCTGAGGTAGTTCCCACCGAAATGCGCATGAGGGCGGTCATCCGGGTCCGGATGACCGCCCTCATGCGTATGCGGGTGCGGGCTGCTCAGTCCTCGCGGGCGTGGCGGCCGGTGGGCTCGTCGCGCTCGGCCATCGCGGCGATGCCGTCCGCGTAGCCGCTGGCGTAGTCCCAGCTGACGTAGTCGTCGGGGTTGGGGTCGAACGGCGGCTCGTGCCGGCCGGTCTGGCCCTCGTCGAGCAGCTGCCGCAGGTTCGCCTGCATCAGCGCCCAGTCGACGTGGTGCTCCTCGTCGCAGTCGGGGCAGTCGACCACGATG